>DASWRM010000073.1 GCA_036403155.1 Gaiellales bacterium
GCGCCCCAACTCTTGGAGACCAAGTCGTTCGCGGCGGGTGTTGCACGGCTGTCAGACGCGCGTGACGGCGGCCGGGATGGTTGGGCTGATCGCCGCCCCACCCCAACCCCCGGTGACCAAGTCGATCGGGTGGGGTGGCACGCCGCCGTTGCGGTTCCGTTGCGCCGCTACCAGAGTGAAAGCGACCGGCCGACGCCGCCCAGGGTGCGTCGCGGGCTGCGCCGGTCGGTGACCAGCGGGCTGCTGTCCGCGGCGACGTGCACCTCCTCCTCCGTGGGATCGACCGCCTCGACGTCGCCCACCTGGACGAACAGCTTCCTGCTGCCGAACACCCCGCCGCGGACTGCCAGCGAATCGGGCGCCGTCGCACTCGTCCGGTACTTGACGTACTCCACGACGCCGAGATGGCGCTCCCCCTGGTACACCCGAAATCCTTCGCAGTGTCCCAGCCAGTAGACCCGGTCGACGGTCTCCAGCCACGATTTCCGCGCCCTGAACACGTCCATGTGCCAGCCCTCCGAATCGTCAATTCCGGCTGGCTGCTGAACCGTCCGCGGCGACCTCTACCCGACCGGGCGCGGCGGCGAAACCGCGATCGGCCGCCCGCCGGCGTCAGGACGCGTCCGGCTGTTTGCTGATCTTGAAATATCCGGAGGGAGCGAATCCCGCCAGCCGCACCGAGACCGGGTCCGGCCGGCGACCCTCGTCCTCGGCGCGCTCCTTGCGCGCGACGGCCGCGCGCACGAGCACGCTGCCCAGGTAGCGGGCCGGCTCAGGCGGGAAGGTCGGGTGCCTGTCGGCGACCAGCCCGCATGTCGACCACTCATCCTCGCGCCCCGCGGCGAGCGATGCCAGGATCCGGCCGCCGACCCGCGTCGGCCCGACGCCGTTGCCGGAGAAGCCGATCCCATAGACGATGTGCGGCGCGCTCCGCAGGCGCCCGAACACGGGCAGGCCGGTCACGCTGCGGTCGACCCAGCCGCTCCACTCGTGCTCGACCGGAACGTCGGCGACCATCGGATAGATGGTGCGCATCCGGCGCGCCGCCTCGGCCGTGTGCCTGCGGTCGACGTCCAGCCGCGCCATCCGCCCGCCCGCGGCCAGCCTGCCGCCGCCCTTGCCCCAGGCGATCCGGCCGTCGCGCGTCGTTCGGTAGTAGTTGACCATCAGGTGCGAGTCCGAGATCGCCTCGCCGCCCGTCCACCCGATCTCGGCGAGCCGCTCCGGCATGGGCGCCGTGGCGGCGATGTCGCTGCCGAGCGGCACGACCACGCGCCGCAGCTCCCGGATGCCGACCGCCCAGGCGTTGGTCGCGATCACGACCGTGCCGGCCGTGATGTCGCCGCCCGGCGTGCGCACGGTTGCCGGCGTGCCGCGGTTCAGCGCCACCATGGGGGAGTGCTCGTGGATGCGCACGCCACGCTCGAGCGCCACCCGCCGCAGGCCCCGCGCGAGCAGGGCCGGCTGCACCGTCGCCGCATTCGGCTCGAAGACGCCGGCGAGCGTGACAGGCGACCCGGTGCGCGCGGCAACCGTCTCGTCGGAGACTCGCTCGAACGCGTCGACGCCGAGCTGCTCGCACGCCCGCACCGAGCCCTCCCAGGCGCCGACCTGGGCGCGAGACGTCGCCACCCACAGCCAGCCGCCGTGGACGTAGTGCGCGTCGATGCCGTTGTCGTCGCAGAACGCGCCGATCTCCTTGACCGCCTCGTCGCTCGCCCACGCCAGCCGCAGCCCCTCGTCCTCGCCGTAGGTCTCGACCAGCGTCTCGAGCTTCGGCCACCAGGACAGGACGAAGCCGCCGTTGCGGCCGCTCGCCCCGCCGCCGCAGATGTCCGCCTCGACGATCGCAACGTCGAGCCCCGGGTCGCGGTCGCGCAGCTCGAGCGCCGTCCAGAGACCGGCGTAGCCGCCGCCGACGATGACCACGTCAGCATGCGCGGTGCCGGCGAGCGGCGGGCACTCGGACCCGGGCGGCTCGGCGGCCAGCGCATCGTGCAGCCACATCGACCGGTGCTGTCCGGGCATGTCCGCCGAGGTCGCGACCGGGTTCGCCGCCTGCGCCATCGCGTGATGGTGACGCACGGGAGCCCGGGACGCAATCCGGAACCCCGAGACTCGCGGCGTGCGGCGTTCGGTTTCGTCCGCTCCACGCGCGGATTCGACGGTGAGCAGCCCCACGGTCCGGTCGAAGCTCCACTGGAAGCCTCTTCCTCGCTCCCGTAGAGTGTCGGGCCTTGTGACCGGACGCATCGGCATCGACGTCGGGGGCACCTTCACGGATGCCGTGATCGTGCACGACGGCGGCGTCCGCATCGCCAAGGTGCGGTCGACGCCGGAGCGCATCGAGGACGGGTTCATGGACGCGCTGCGCGAGCTGACCGGCCGTGCGTCCACGCCGGCGTCCGAGATCGGCTACCTCGCGCACGGTTCCACCGTGGCCACCAACGCGATCGTCCAGCGCCGCCTGGCGCGGACGGCGCTGATCACCAACGATGGATTTCGCGACGTCCTCACGATTGGCACGCAGATGCGCCGCAACGTCTACGACCTGTGGACGCCGGAGCCCGCGCCGATCGTTCCGCGCGCGCTGTGCGTCGGCGTGGCCGGCCGGATCGATGCCGATGGGCGCGAGATCGCCCCGCTCGACGAGGACGGCGTCGTGCGCGCCGCGGAGCTGCTCCGCCAGGAGGAGGTGGAGGCGGTCGCCGTGTCGCTGCTCTTCTCGTTCCTGAACCCGGCGCACGAGCTGCGGATCGGCGAGATCCTGGCCGAGCGCCTGCCGGGCGTGCCGGTGTCGCTCTCCTCGCGGGTCGCACCCGAGGTGCGCGAGTACATACGCGCCTCCACCACGGCGCTGAACGCATCCCTGCTGCCGCTGCTCGGCGCCTACATCGAAGCGGTGAGCGGCGAGGTCGAGCGGGAGGGCGTGCCCGTGCCGCTCTACCTGATGCAGACCAACGGCGGCGTGACGCCGGCCGACCGGGCGCAGCAGCTCCCGATCGGACTGGCGGCCTCGGGGCCGGCCGCCGGCGTGACCGGCGGCGCGCGCCTCGCCGGGCTGGTCGGCGAGGAGAGCGCATTGACGTTCGACATGGGCGGCACCACGGCCGACATCGGCCTTGTCCTCGACGGCCGGCCGCAGGTGCGCTTCAGCGGCGAGGCGGCCGGCATGCCGGTGAACCTGCCGCAGATCGACGTGCTGTGCATCGGCGCGGGCGGCGGCTCGATCGCGACCGTCGACGAGTTCGGCGCACTGCGCGTGGGACCCGAGAGCGCGGGAGCGGTGCCCGGCCCGGCGGCCTACGGCGCCGGGGGCCGGTCGGCGACGGTCACGGACGCCCACGTGGTGCTGGGCACGCTGAGCGAGGACGGCGGGCTGGCCGGCGGCATCCCGCTCGACGGCGACCGGGCGCGCGAGGCCGTGGCCCGGTCGGTGGGCGAGCCGCTCGGGATCGAGGCCGAGCAGGCCGCCGAGGCGATCCTCCGCATCGCCAACGCGAACATGGCGAATGCGCTGCGTGTCATGTCCGTCGCCCGCGGGCACGATCCGCGGCGGTTCGCGCTCGTTGCCATCGGCGGCGCGGGGCCGATGCATGCGTGCGCGCTGGCCGACGAGCTCAGCATCCCTCGTGTCGTCGTCCCGCGCTACCCCGGCGTGGCGGCCGCCATGGGGCTGCTCGCCACCGACGTCCGCCACGACCTTCGCCGCAGCTGGCTGCGACCGGCCGCCGAGGTGGCCGCGGAGGAGCTGGACGCCGAGCTGGCGCGGCTCGAGGGCGAGGCGAACGAGCTGCTCGCAACGTCGTCGGCCGACGCCCGTGGCCACGAGCTGCAGTACGAGCTGGACATGCGCTATCGCGGACAGGCGTACAACCTCACGGTGCCGCTCGGCCCGCGTCCGGTCACGACGGCATCGCTGGCCGCCGCGGCGCAGGCATTCGAGGACGAGCACCAGCGTCTGTACGACTACACGCCCGAGGTGACCGACACCGACATCGTCACGCTGCGGCTGCGAGCCGTCGCCCGCATCCCCGACATCGACTGGGAGGCCGTGTCCGAGCGTCCGCCCGCCGCCGGCGCGTCGCAGCGCCGCGTCTGGGCAGGTGGCGAGTGGGGCACCTGGACCGCGGTCGCGCGCGCCGACCTGGCTGACGGCGACCGGCTCGACCCCGAGTCGATCGTCGAGCAGGAGGACACGACGGTGGTCGTGCCCGCCGGCTGGCACGGCACGGTCGCAGCCGCGGGAACGCTCGTGCTCGAGCGGGACGGCGCCGCCGCGTGAGCGCGTCCGCCACCCGCCTCGACGCCGTCACGCAGGAGATCCTGGCCAGCGCCTTCCACCACATCGCCGAGGAGATGGCGGTGGTCGAGTACCGGTCGTCCTACTCACCGATCATCCGCGAGATGCTCGACTTCAACTGCGGCGTGTTCACGGGCGACGGCCGGATGGTCGCGAACTCCGAGCAGATCCCGGCGCAGCTCGGGCTGATGGGCTTCGCGCTGGCATCGGTTCGAAGCCGTTGGGCCGAGGACATCGCGCCCGGCGACGCGTTTATCACCAACCACCCGTACATGGGCGGTACGCACACCCCCGACCTGCAGGTGTTCACACCGCTGTTCGCCGAGGGCCGCATCGTCGCATGGGCGGGCTCGATCGCGCACCACATCGACATCGGAGGGCGCTTCCCCGGCACCGAGAGCGCGCAGTGCACCGAGCTCTTCCAGGAGGGGCTGATCTTCCCGGCCGTCAAGTTCGTCGAGGCGGGGACGAGGGTGCGCGCGGTCTACGACATGGTCGGCGCGAACGTGCGCGACCCCGCGTCGACCATGGGGGATCTGGACGCCCAGCTCGCCGCCTGCCGGCGCGGGATGATGCGGCTCGAGGAGCTGGCCGGGACGCACGGCATGGGAACGGTCTGCGACGGCATGGACGCGCTGCTCGAGATGACGGCGCGGCGTGCCGAGGCAGCGTTCCGCTCCTGGCCGCAGCACGCCGTCGAGGCCGAGGGGTTCCTCGACGACCAGGGCTTCGAGGACACGCCGCCCGTGCGCGTGCATGCGGCGCTGCGCGTGGACGACGGGACGCTGGTCGTCGACCTGAGCGGCTCGAGCGACGAGATCCCCTCCGGAATGAACGTGCCGATCTCGAGCGCCCATGCCGGCACCTACTTCGCCGTCCGCTCCTTTCTTGGGCCGGAGGTTCCGCAGAACGGCGGCCTCACCAGCCGGGTGCGGGTGGTCGCCCGCGAGGGAAGCATCTTCAACCCGCGGTTCCCGGCCGCGCTGAGCGCCCGGCACCTGACCGTGCAGCGGCTCGCCGACGTGATCGTCGAGGCGCTCGGCAGGCTGCTGCCCGAGCGGGACATCGCCGGCAGCCAGGTGTCGTTTCCGGCGCTTGTGTTCCAGGCGGTCGACCCCCGCTCCCGGCGGCTGACGCTGCTTGCGGACATCCTCGGCGGCGGCGGAGGTGCGCGCCGCGATGCCCCCGGCGAGGACGGCATCGATCCCTACACCTCGAACTGCGGCATCCTGCCTGCCGAGATCGCGGAGCTCGAGTACCCGTGGCGGATCGAGAGGACCGAGCTGGTCGAGGACTCCGGCGGTGCGGGGCGCAACCGCGGCGGCATGGGGCTGCGTCGAGACTACCGGCTGCTCGCCGACGTCTCGGACGGCATGTACTACGTCGAGCAGACGGTGCCCGAGTTCGCGGCGAAGGGCCGCGACGGCGGGGGCCCGGGCGCGCCCGGCAGCGCCTTCGTGCGGCGGGCGGGCGCCGGGGCGGCCGAGGAGCTTCCCGGCAAGGGATACATCCACCTCTACCGCGGCGACGTGCTGTCGCTCGTGGGCGCGGGCGGCGGTGGCTTCGGGGCGGGCGGCCAGGCGCCCCCGCCGTCACGCGACGAGAACGAGGAGGAGCGATGAGCGAACCGAGGCCTTCTGGCGGACGCGGGATGAGCCGCAAGAGCTTCCTGCAGGGCACGGCCGGCGCGGGGGTGGGCGGGCTGCTGGTCGGCGGAGGGGTCGGCTATGCGGTCGGCAACTCCGGATCGTCGTCCAGCAGCTCGAACGGGGGCGGCGGAGGGAAGAGCAAGGGGTCACTCAAGATCGGCTCGGCAAGCCCCATCACCGGCCCGTTCGCCGGCGACGGCAAGGAGATGGTCCGCGGCCAGGAGATGGCGGTCGCGGAGCTGAACGCGAACGGCGGCGTCGCCGGCTACCAGCTCGAGCTCGTCAAGCTCGACAGCAAGGACCAGTCGCCGGACGTGATGAAGACCGTGCTGCAGAACCTCGTCTCGCAGAACGTGGCCGCGGTGTTCATGCCGTTCTGCTCGTACACGTCGGTCGAGTTCCCCATCGTCAAGGCCAAGAAGGTGCCGACCTTCCACGTCAACACCTGGCACGGCAACGTCGACTGGGTGGCGCAGAACGGCGCGACGAACATCTTCCAGGGCGACCCCAGCGAGCTGTCCTACGGCTCCGGCATCGTCAGCGTTATGGACACGCTCCAGGCAAACGGCGCCTGGACGCCCAGTTCGAAGAGCGCGTTCGTCGTCACCTCGAACGACCCGTACAGCCTGAACATCGCCAAGAGCTTCCAGACCGAGATCACGAAGAAGGGCTGGGACGTGAAGGGCTTCGAGCAGTTCACGGTGCCCCAGGCCAACTGGGGCGGCGTGCTGGTCAAGATCCGCGACGCCAATCCGGGCGTGATCGTGTTCTCCGACTACGCCGCCGGCGACGAGGCCGCTTTCATCAAGCAGTTCGCGCAGAACCCGACCCAGTCGCTGGTCTATCAGCAGTACGCGCCCTCGATCCCGCAGTACCTGCAGCTCGCCGGGGACGCGGCCAACGGCGTGATCTGGTCGACGGTGGTGGGCATCCTGCAGAACGACCCGATCGCGCAGCCGTTCATCGACGCCTTCACGAAGAAGTTCGGCGAGGGGCCGGGATTCTCCAACGCCGGCGACCAGTACGACCTCGTCAAGATCTGGGCGCAGGCGGTGGGCGCGGTCGGCGATCCGTATGACTTCGACCGCGTCAACGCCCACATCAAGACGACGCCGTACCGCGGTGTCTGCGGTGCATACACCTTCGATCGCGAGGGGCTGACGTGCATCCCCTACCCGGACGACACCGCCGACCCGTCGATCGGGATGGCGCACCTGACGTTCCAGATCCAGGACGGCAAGCAGATCGCCATCTCGCCGGCCCCGTACACGACCGGGGAGTTCCAGCTCCCGTCCTGGCTGGCGTGAGCGCAGAGCCCGTGCCCGCGCAGCCCGCCCTCGAGGTGGTCAACGTCTCGAAGCTCTACGGCGGGCTGCGCGCGGTCGCGGACGTCTCGTTCTCTGTCGCTTCGGGCGAGGTGCTCGGCATCGCCGGGCCGAACGGCGCCGGCAAGACGACGCTGTTCGACACGATCACCGGCCACACGATCGCGTCGGGCGGCGACATGTACCTGGCCGGCACCCGCATCCGGGGCACCAAGATCCATCATCGGTGCCGGCTCGGGCTCGCGCGCACGTTCCAGCACCCGGTCGCGGCCGACACGCTGACCGCGCTGGAGAACGCGTACCTGGCCGCGAGCTTCCGGCGCGGCCGGGAGCGCCGGTCGCGGTCGGGAGACGTGGCCGCGGCGCGGGACGCGCTCGAGCTGGTCGGGATCGGGCACCAGGCCGATACCGTCGCCTCGCTGCTTCCTGTCTACGACCGCAAGCGGTTGATGCTGGCCACGGCGCTCGCCACCAACCCATCGGTGCTCCTGCTCGACGAGCCGTTCGGCGGGCTCAACCCGCAGGAGATCGACGAGTCGATCGGCCTGCTCAAGCGGCTGCGTGGCGGCGGCCTGGCGATCGTCTGCATCGAGCACGTGATGCGCGCGCTCGTGGCCCTCGCCGACCGGGTATTGGTGATGCACCACGGCGCTGAGCTCTTCCTCGGGACGCCCGGCGAGATGATGAAGGACCGCAACGTGGTCGAGGTCTACCTGGGTGCGAGCGGAGGTGCGGCGTGAGCGATGCGCTGCTCGACGTCCGCGGGTTGCAGGCCGGCTACGACCGGTCGGTGGTCGTGCACGATCTCGACCTGACGGTCGGCCGGGGGGAGACCGCCGTGGTGATCGGCCCCAACGGCCACGGCAAGACCACGATGCTCCGGGCGATCTCCGGGCTGATCGCGCCGTCGGCCGGCGAGGTGACGCTCGACGGCGAGCGGATCGACGGCCGGTCCGCCGACCGGATCGCGAACCTGGGCGTCGTCCACATCATGCAGGGCGACGGCCTGTTCCCGGAGATGACGGTCGAGGAGAACCTGCTGATGGGCGCGTTCCTCGGCCGCTCGTGGCGCGACCGCCGCGCAGCCTTGGCCCGCGTGTACGACGGGCTGTCGATCGTGCGCGAGAAGCGGGCGCAGAAGGCGCGGACGCTCTCGGGCGGCGAGCGGCGGCTGGTCGGCCTGGGCCGCGGGATGATGCGCCCGGCCCGGCTGATGCTGATCGACGAGCCGTCGCTCGGCCTGGCTCCTGTCGCGATCGAGGCCGTCTACGCCGCGCTCGCCGCGCTGCGCGAGGAGTCGGAGGCGGCCGTGGTGCTGATCGAGGAGAACTTCACGCACATCGGCGTGATCGCGGACGTCGTCCACGTGCTCGAGGCGGGAACGATCGTTCGCAGCGGGAGCTACGCCGAGCTCTCGAGCGACCGCACGGTGGTCGAGACGTACCTGGGCGCGCTGCCGGAGGCCGGCCGGTGAGCGACATCGTCGCCATCCTGGCAAACGGCCTCGTCTACGGATCGATCTTCGGGCTGGTGGCGATCGGCATGACGCTGATCTACGGGACGCTGCGGATCCTCGACATGTCGCAGGGCTCGATGGTGATGGCCGGCAGCTACGTCGGCTGGTGGGCGCTCGCGACGCACGGGTTCAACCCGGTGGTCGCGCTGGTCGCGGCATTCGTCCTCACGTTCATCCTGGGGACGGTGACCGAGCTGATCTCGGTGCAGCCGCTGCTCGGCCGGGGGAAGGAGGTCGACCTCGAGATGGTCACCTTCATCACCACGTTCGCGGTTGCCATCCTGATCACGAACGTCGCGCTTCAGCACTTCGGCCCGTTCCAGAAGAACGTGCCGCCGATCGTCAGCGGCGACCTGAAACTCGTGAGCGGTGTGCGCATCAGCTACCACGAGCTGACGATGGCCGGCGTCTCGGTCGTCCTGATGAGCGCGCTCGGCCTGTTCCTCGCGCGGACGAGGTGGGGGCTCGCGATCCGCGCCGTCGCCCAGGATCTGGACGCCTCGCGGTCGCTCGGCGTGCCGGTCACGCGGCTGTACCCGCTGACGATGGGCCTCGCCTCGGCGCTGGCCGGCGTCGGTGGGGTGTTCCTGGGGGCGCTCTACTTCGCGTCGCCGACGGCGGGCGACCTGCCGCTGCTCGAGGCGCTGATCGTCGTCGTCCTGGGCGGCCTGGGCAGCCTCAGCGGCACGCTCTACGCCGCGTACCTGGTCGGCCTGATGCAGGCGTTCTGCGAGGTCGAGATCGGGACGACCTGGACGCTGACCGTGCTCTATGCGGCGATCCTGGCCATCCTGCTCGTGCGGCCGAACGGGCTGAAGGGCAGCCCGAGCGAGGCGCGCCTGTGATCGGTGGGCTGGGATCGCTGAGCGCCGGGCGCTGGGCGCTGATCGGCGTCGCGGTCGCCCTCGCGGCGGTGTTCCCGCTCGCCTACACGGATCCGTACTACATGACGATCATCGTCACCGCCGAGATCGTGCTCGTCCTGAACATCTCCTGGAACTTCATCCTCGGGATGGCGGGCGTCTGGAACTTCGGCCAGCTGGCGATCTACGCGCTCGGCGCCTACGGATGCGGCTGGGTGATGCTGCACGAGACCGGGCTGCCGGTCGCCGTCGCGATCCTGGCCGGCGGCCTGCTGAGCGCCGGGGTGTCGCTGCTGCTGGCGTTTCCGACGCTGCGGCTGTTCGGCATCTACACGTCGCTGCTGACCTTCTCGTTCGCCCAGGTGGTCGATTACACGGCGGTGAACGACCCGCACGGGCTGACGGGCGGCTCGTTCGGATATCCGGCCGTTCCCGGGCTGTTCCCGAACTACGGCCAGGAGGCGTACCTGCGGGCGTACTACTGGGTCTGCCTCGGGGTGATCGTCGCGTCCTGCTTCGCCGTCGCCTGGCTGCGGCAGTCGCAGCTGGGATACGCCCTGCGGTCCGCGCGCGACGCACCCGCCTACACCGCGGCGCGCGGGATCGACCTGCGCGCGGCGCGGGTGGCGGCGTTCGGGCTGTCCGGGTTCCTCGCCGGGATCGCGGGTGCGCTCTACCTGTGCTTCCAGCAGTCGTTCACGACCAGCCAGATGGGGCTGACGCCGATGTCGATCGACGTCACCATGCTGGTGATCGGCGGGCTCGGCACGGTCACTGGGCCGATCATCGGCACGGTGCTGGTGACGGCGATCCAGACCAAGCTGATCAACTACCCGGGCTGGCAGCTGACGGTGCTGGGCGCGGTGCTGCTGGTGATCGTGGTGTTCGTGCCGGGCGGGTTCGTCGGCGTGTTCAGCCGCATCAGCAGGCGGGTGGGCGCCTGGGTCGGCGAGGAGGACGATGTCCCGCCGGGCGATCCCGAGCCGGACCAGCGGCTCGTCGCCTGACGGTCAGAGGCTGAGTCCGCCGTCGACGGGAAGCGCGACGCCGGTGATGTAGGCGGCGGCATCCGAGGCGAGGAACGCGATCGTCTCGGCGACGTCGCGGGCGGTGCCGAGGCGCTGGAGCGGGACCGACTCGCGGACGAACCGCTCGCCCGCCTCCGGGTCGTCCATGGCACGGAGCATCGGCGTGTCGATGACGCCCGGGCAGACGGTGTTCACGCGGATGCGGTGGGGGGCAAGCTCGACGGCGAGCTGCCGGGTGAGCGCGACGACACCCGCCTTGCTGGCGTTGTAGTGGGCGGTCGGCTCGCCGGCGTCTGGCTGGAGCGCGGCGGTCGACGCGATGGTGACGATGGCACCGCCGCTGCCCGCGGCGGCCATGGCCCTGGCCGCCTCGCGGGCGGTCAGGAAGGTGCCACGGAGGTTGGTCTCGAGCACCTCGTCCCACTCGGCGGCGTCGAGCGACAGCGCCGGAGCGATGCGGTAGATCCCGGCCGCCGTGACGACCACGTCGGGGGCGCACCCGAGCCGCTCGGCGGCCGTGGACACCGCGGCTGCGACGGAGGCCTCGTCACGCACATCGGCCGCGATGTCGCCCCCGGTCAGGTCGACGGTGACCACGTGCGCGCCGCGCTCGCGGAGCAGCTCGGCCGTGGCGGCGCCGATCCCCGACCCGCCGCCGGTGACGAGCGCCCGCCGGCCGTGTGCCACCAGGCCGGTGCTCACCGGGCGTGGTCGGCGATCTCGGCGCAGGTGGCGACCCAGACGTCACCGCGCGCCTTGACGTCTGCGATGAACGCCTCGAGGAAGGCGAGGCGGTGCGGCCGGCCGATGATCTGCGGGTGCATCGTGATGATGCATGCTCCACCGAGCGCCACGATGCCCTCGAGCTCGGCCCACCAGATCTCGCGGACGGTCGACGGCGGCGTGATCGAGCGCGTCCAGTCCATGCCGCTGCTCGAGAACCAGAAGTAGGCGGCGTCGTCGAGGATCCACTGGATGGGCAGCTCGACCAGCTCGGATTCGGGATGCAGGTACGGGCGCAGGTCGTCCATGTGGTTGGACGAGTACCGGAACCCGTGCTTCTGCAGGAGGCCGATCGTGGCCGGCGAGAACTCCCAGGACGGCGACCGGTAGCCGACGGGGTCGGCGCCGAGGTCGCGCAGCACCTGCAGGCCGCGGAGCAGCTCCTCCTCCTCGTCGTGCGGCGACAGCTTCGCCGGCGACGTGTGGGTGTAGCCGTGATGCCCGACCTCGTGGCCCGCCGAGACGATCTCCCGCACGCGGGCGGGGTGACGTTCGCCGACGCGGCCGGGTATGAAGAAGGTCTGGCGGAGCCCCTGGCGCGCGAGCATCTCGAGCAGCAGCGGCACCGCGACCTTCGCGCCGTACGTGCCCTGCGAGAGGACCCCCGGCCGGTTCGCGTTCGCGGGATCGTCGCCGATCCAGACCTCCTCGGCGTCGAAGTCGAAGGTGAATGCGACCGCTCCGCGGGCGCCTCCGGGCCAGCTCGTCATGGGGTCGAGTCTACCGTGCCGGCCCAGCCCGGCGGTGTCGGACTCCCGACAGGTGGGTGTGACCGTCCCGTGACGCTGGTGTGACGGATGAGCGGCGTGGTTGGGCGGATCGGCGCTCCACCCCAATTATTGGAGCCCAACCCCATACACCGCGAGGTGAGGCGCTCGTGACGGTTCTGTGGCACGTCCCGCGGTCAGCGCAGCCGGCCTGTCCGCGCGGCGTACCAGACCGCGATCGCCCCGGCACCGGCGACGCAGAGGTAGGCGAACGACCACCCGGCCGACGGCGCGAACGGCGCCTGGGTGAGGGACAGCACGACGACGAGGATCAGGGTTCGGAAGATCAGCCGGCCGCGTCGCATGTGCGGTGGCTACCCCGGCGGGCGCGCGGTCAGACGTACAGCCGTCTGGCGTTGCCGGCGAGGATCGCGGCAGCCGCCTCCTCGGCCTCGGAGGCGCGCAGCATCCCCGCCGAGATCAGCTCCTCCAGCGCAACCGCGAGCGACCGGCGGCCCCAGCGCGCGCCCAGCCCGGCCTGCTCCGGCACGCCCGCCGAGTCGGTCGACGCCTGGATGCGCGAGACCGGCGCCGCGGCCAGCGCGCTTCGCCACATCGACACCATCTCGCCGAACCCGAGCGGCGGGATGCACGTCGCGATGTCGGTGTAGACGTCCTGGTGAACCGCGGCCAGGTACGCCGCCTCCCGGGTGTAGGGCCACGACCCGTGCAGCAGCACCAGCGGCACGCCGTCGGCCGCGCCGCTCTCGAGCAGCGGGCGGAGGTGCAGCGGGTTGCCGAGCGCCAGGTCGAGGTCACGGTCGCCGTAGCCGGTGTGCAGCTGCATCGAGAGGCCCAGCTCGCGCGCGATCCGCAGCGCCCGCACCAGCAGGTGGTCGAGCAGCGGCTTGACCGAGATGCGAGAGCCGATCCGCCGCTGTTCCTCGTAGGCCTCCGCGGCGGCGGCCTCGTCGACCGGTTCGACGGCGAGCCCGGTGCGGTACGCGATGATGCTCTTCAGGCCCAGGTAGCCGTCGTCCCGCGCCGCCCGCAGCGCGGCGTCATAGCGCTCCGCCAGCTCGCCGAACGTTGCCGCGCCGTCGACGAGGCCGCCCGCAACCGACTCGACCCGAAGCAGGGGGCGCACCTCGACGCCGGACATCGACCGGGCGTTCTCGACCGAGAGCGCATCGGCCGGATCGGGATAGCCCATGTCCATGATCAGCCCCTCGATGCCGCCCAGCCGCATCATCTCGGCGAACCAGGCGCCGGCGTCCCGCGCGCCGATGGCCGCTACGACCGCGTCCTCGGACTCCTCGCAGCCGAGGTGCTCGGCGAGGTCACGGATGGCGGCCCGGTACGTTGCCAGATCGGTCACCATGCGGGACGATTCCGCGCGGCCCTCGTACCAGGGCACGCGGTACTCCTCCGTCGTCGCCGGCGGCCGGCGCAGTGGCGGGTGCATGTGCCCGTCCACGTAGGGCAGGTGCGACAGGTCGAGCACTCAGTACCTCCAGCGGTAGCGTTCCTGCAGATGCTCCGCCGACAGCCCGGCGGCGTCCGCCGCCTCGGACCGGCGTACGGCGACGATCACATCCGTGAGCACGTCGCCGAGCGCCTGGCGCAAGACCGCCGAGCCGTCCAGTGCCGCGGCGGCCGAGGCGGCGTCGGTGGGGAGCGGGTGGATGCCGCGCGCCGCTCGCTCGGGCTCCGGAATCCGCACGGGGTCGACATCCACGGGAGGGGGCAGCTCCGCTCCATCGGCCACGCCCGCCAGACCGGCCGCGATCAGTGCTCCGGCGGTCAGGTACGGGTTGCCGCTCGCATCGCCCGTCTTCAGCTCGGCGTTCGCCGACGCGGGCCGGGCGGCCCGCGTCCCCGCGATCACCCGAATCGGCGCCTCCCGGTTCTCGATGCCCCAGCACGTGAACGCCCCGGCCCAGCGGCTGGGCGCGATGCGCGCCCAGGAGAGCGGGCTCGCGCAGCCGATCGAGGCGAGCGCCGGCAGCTCGCGGAGCACGCCCGCGAGGAACGCCCGTCCGGTCTCGTCCGCCGCGGCCGGGTCGAGCAGGTTGTCGTCGCCCCGCCAGACGCTGAAGTGCAGGTGGCAGCCGTTTCCGAGCAGCTCGGGCCGCACCAGAGGCGCGAACGAGGCGCGCACGCCCGACGCCTCGCGCGCCGTGCGGATCGCGTGGCGCGTCAGCACCACCCGGTCGGCTGCCGCAACCGGGTCGGCCGGCGCCACCGACAGCTCCAGCTGGCCGGCGGAGTACTCGGGATGCACCTGGACGACGGGAACGCCGTAGCCGGCCAGCCGCCCGGCCACCGCGCGCAGGTACGAGCCCGCGTCGGCCAGGGTGGCCAGGCCGTATCCCGGCCCCGAGTGCACGGGAGCGCCGTCCGTCTCCCGCTCCGCGTACCACTCCGTCTCGTACGCCATCGAGATGCGAAGCCCGGCCTCGCCGGCGCGAGCCGCCATGCGCCGCAGGAACGTCCGCGGGCAGGTCGGCAGCGGTTGGCCCTCGACGTCGTGGAGGTCGGCCGCCGTCCACGACCAGCCGTCCACGGGCCCCGCCAGGCTGCCGGCGTCCGGCATCAGCCGCATGTCGCCGACGGGCACCTCGAGGTCGTGTGCCGATGCCATCAGATCGTCGCCGCGGAACACGGAGAACGTCGTCGATGCGCCGACCCCTTCAATCCGTGCGTGGTCGAACAGCTCCTCGGGGACCGCCTTGACGCGCGCGATGCCGCCGATGTCGGTGAAGCTGATCGCGACCAGCGCGGGGCCCGGCGAGTCAGGCCCGCGCATCCGGGCTGCCGTTGTCCCAGGTGGCGATGGTCAGGCCGGCGGAGGTGAGCGCGGTGCTGACGTCCTCGGCGCGGTGCGAGGGGACGACCACGAGCGCGCCGCCGTCGGTCGAGAGGTGATCCCGGCGCAGCGCGGCGGCGACCCGCTCGACCGGCTGGAGGTACACGGCGTTCCAGCCGAGCGACGGGTAGGTGTCCGCCACGATCACGAGCGTGCCCCGCGCGCCCCGGATGGCGCCCAGGCAGCCGGTGAAGTGGCCGACGTGCCAGTCGGGCGGCGGGCCCGCCGAGTCATCACCGTCGGCGAGATATGCGAGCAGCGTCGGGAGGGCGGGCTTCGAGCCCCACAGGACGGCGGTCGCCATGTTGAGGACGATCGCGGCCTCCTGCTCGGCGGACGCGACGGCGAGCAGCTCGGACACGGTGCGCCCGTCCCACGGGCCGGCCACCGGCACGGCACAGCGGCTTCCGCCGCTCAGCTCGTCGACGGCGCGCACCAGCCCGGCCGCCGAGGCGCCCGCCGCGTCGGGGTCGTCCGACACCGGCAGCTGCAGCCGGTAGTCGCGGCGGCCCCGCTCCCCGGCCGGCAGCTCGGCGGTGTGGTCGTGATCCTCTGGGGCGAGCACCGCGCCCGCGGCCTCGGCGACGGCGTCCTGGTCGGCGGCGACGACGCCCGCCAGCCGCAGCGCGAGGAGCGTTGCGAACGAGCCGCACAGCTCGTCCTTCTGGGGCAGCTCGGCCGCATGCAGCTCGGCGAGACGGGCGGCGCCGGGAAGCAGCTGCGCGGTTGGAAGCTCGATTGCCATGTCAGTACCTCCAGCGGTAGGCGGCCACGATGTCGTCCGGCGCCTGGCCGTCGACGGCGGCGGCATCGGCGCGCCGCACGACGCTCCAGGCATCGACCAGATCCTCGCCGAACGCGTCGCGCACCGGCCGGGACGACGCCACCGCCTCGACGGTCTCGTCGGCCGTCTCGGGGAGCCGGCGCACGCCGCGCCGCTCCCGCTCCTCGTCGTCCCACCCGCCCGGCTCGTCCTGGATCGGCTCGGGAAGCGTGAGGCGCTCCTCGAGCCCCGCCATGCCCGCTGCGATGATCGCCGCGAGCGACAGGTAGGGGTTGCCGGAGGCATCCGACGTCTTCAGCTCGACGTTCGCCGCCTCGTCCGGGACGAGCCCGCCGCCGGGGATGAACCGCAGCGATGCCTCCCGGTTCTGCACGCCCCAGAAGGCGAACGCGCCCGCGAAGTACCCCGGCCGGCGCCTGATCAGCGACACCATGCTGGGCGCTGCGACCGCGGACAGCGCCGGCAGCTCGCGGAGCATCCCGGCCACCCAGCCCTCTCCCTCGGCCGTCATGCCGGACGGCCCGTCGCCGCCGCTCATGAGGTTGCGGCCCTCGCGGGACACCGAGGTGTGGATGTGCCAGCCGTTGCCGACCGCCTCCATCGACACGACCGGCGAGAAGGAGGCACGCAGGCCATGAGCGCGCGCGGCGGCGTGGATGGTCTGGCGGGCGAGCAGCTGGCGGTCGGCCGCGGTGACGGGATCCGACGCGCCGATCGACAGCTCCATCTGCGCCAGCCCGTACTCCGCATGGAACTGGCCCACCGGGACGCCGTTCGCCGCCAGATCTGCGAGCAGCTGTCCGCTGAACTCGTCGACCGCCAGCATGGCGTGCGGCGAGTAGACCGGACCGTGGTGCGCGGGCGACAGCTCGTCACCGGCGTGACCGATGAACCACTCGAGCTCGATGCCGACGCGCACCTCGAGGCCGGCCGACGCGGCGCGCTCGACCATCCGCTCGAGCACGCCCCGGGGACAGTACGGCGAGCGCGAGCCGTCCACGTAGAACTGCCGCCCCGGCGTCCAGGCGAACGCCGGCTGTCCGGCCAGTGGGACGACCATCTCGGGCGTGGCCAGCAGGCGCAGATCGCCCGAGACGTTCGAGAGCGGGGGATGGTCGAAGGTCAGGCCATCGTTCGAGAGGAAGATCGGAAACAGCGTCGTCATCCCGACCCCGCGCTCGCACGCCTCGGCCAGCCGGTCGGCGGGCACGCTCCGCGACCGCGGTATGCCATTGTTGTCTACAAAGACAATGGTCACCCCGTGGACGCCGGGCGGCAGGTCTGGCACGTTGCTCATTCTCCCGCCGTCGACTCGCTCAGGCCCTCGTGCCGGGACAGCCGCTGGCCGACGCGTGTCGCCATACCGGGCAGCAGCAGCACGAGCACGGCGCCCGCGATCACCCACGCGCCCGCGGTGATGTAGTTCCACTTCAGCTCGGTGGTCGCATCCGGATCGATGTTGTAGTACAGCGTCGCCAGCAGGACCAGCAGCGCGGCGATGGGGACGACGATCTGCACGATCGGCACCCGGTGCGTTCCCCGGAACCACAGCAGCCGCACGGCTCCGGCCGTCGCCATGATGTAGGCGACCAGCAGGATCAGCGTGCCGATCACGCCCGACCAGAAGAACACGTCGAAGGCCGAGCTCGTGAAGAAGAGCCGGTCGATCAGCGTGATCGCGGCCGCGACGACCGTCACGACGGCCAGCGCCCGCACCGGCGTGCCCGTCTCTCCGTGGACGCTGTCAAGAGCCGTGATGCCGAGGCCGTCGCGGCTCAGCGCATAGAGGATCCGCGTCGCGCCGACCACGCACGCGAGCGTGCAGCCGAATGCGCTGACCGCCGTGCCCAGCGTGATCACGTCGCCGATCGACGAGGTGATGTACGTCGTTCCCAGATCGCCGAGCAGCGACCCGGAGGAGCCGAAGGCGGCGACGCCCTTGGCGTCGGTGCCGAAGCCCATCACCTCGACCGACGTGACGTACACGAAGTACAGGCCGCCGAAGATGGCCGTGCCGAGGATCGCGCGCGGGATCGCACGGCGCGGCTCCCGCGTCTCCTCTCCCAGCGTGGATGCGGCCTCGAAGCCCGCGAACGACAGGAAGCCGAACACGGCGCCCTTGAAGACGTCGCCGATGCCGGATCCGGAGGGCGGTGAGAACACCTTCAGCGTGAAGCTCTGGTTGCCGGGCGTGTCGCCTGCGATCACCTTGATCAGCACGACGGTCGCCACGACCAGGATCAGCGCCACCGTGATGCCCTCGATCGAGAGCAGGATCCGCGCCGCGCGGTTGGCGGGGAAGCTTGCCAGCGCGAACGCGCCGGCCAGCGCGAGGAATGCGAAGAGAAACTCGGACCAGAGCGGGTGGTTGTCCCAGAGGCCGATCTCGTCCAGGAACGTCGTGCTGAAGATGCCCGCGGCTGCGCTCGTCACGCATGCGTAGAACGTGTACGTCCCCATCAGCGACCAGCCGGCCAGCACGCCGGCCCGCGCCCCGAGCGTGGCTCCGACGAAGCCGAAGACCGACCCCGCATGGTTGTAGACCTGGCACAGGCGGACGAACGTGTAGGAGACGAGCAGGACGCCGACCGTCGCGAAGACGAACGCGAGCGGTACGGCGCGGCCCACCAGCGCCACCGTGCCCTGCGGATTGATGTTTGCGGCCATCGACGGGGCCATCAGTGCGATGGACAGGCCGATCGCCTCCCAGATCGAGAGGCTGCCGTGCCGGAGACCGGTCTGCTCGCGCGGTGCCTCGGTTGCGTGCGCCATGCTTCCTCCAGGTCGTGGGAACCGCCGGGGCGCCATTAAAGCACCCGTTGTCAAGGATTCCCATGCCGCCGCCCCCGGGTCAGGCGGCGGCGGCCAGTAGCGGCCGCGCTCGCAGCAGCGACTGCTCCTTGTCCTTCACCTCGAGGATGCAGTCGAGCGGGAGGTCGCCCACCGCACCGGCGAACGCAGCGAACGCGTCCAGCTCGAGCGTCTCGGCATGCGCGCCGGGCCGCCGGCCGGGCGCCTGCGTCGAGAAATGCACCTCGGGACGCCCGTCACTGGGGGCCCATGTGGCCGCCGCCCGCTCGGCCAGCTCGCGCACGCCGAGCCCCTCGAACGAGGGTGCCAGCTCATGGTGGAAGGCGTCGAACACCACCGGCGTTCCGCATGCCGTCCCGATGGCGAGCACGTCCGCGAGCGTCCAGCGCTCGTCGTTCTCGAGCACCAGACGCGACCGCGGGCCGGCCGGCAGCGCCTGGATGGCCGCGGTGAGGCGCCGCGCGGCCGCCTCGTCGCCGCTTCCGGATCCGACGTGGAGGACGACCTTGTGCGAGGCGTCGAGGCCCAGTGCCGTCAGCATCCGGTCGTGGTACACGAGCTCGGCGACGGCGGACTCCACGACCTCGGGCCGTGCGGATGAGAGCACCGTGTACTGACCCGGGTGGGTCGACAGGCGGGCGCCGATCTCGCGGCCGAGCGCCGCCAGATCGGCGAACCGGGAGGCGAACTCGTCCCACCAGCGCAGGCGGTTGACGGGATGCGACCCGAAGGGAATCAGGTCGGACGTCAGGCGGAACACCTGGATCCCGTGCTCGGCGTTCCAGCGGAGTATCGCCTCCAGCGCGTCGAGGTTTCCGGCGATCACCTCGCGGAGCCGCTCCGGGGTCGCATTGGCCAGGCGCATGGTGCGCGACGAGGACGGAAGCCCCGTGTTCACGCACGCGTAGCCGAGCCGCAATCCCCTGATCCTCGCAAGCTAGCGGGTTTTGGCCCTCGAACCGTCGGGCAGTCGCTTGCGATGCCGATGCGCCACGCTCCCATCACCGACCTCCCGCCGCGATATGCGAGACCGCGGCGCCTGTCCGCCGGCGGCATGGGCGACATCTATCTGGTCGAGGACACGCTGCTCGGCCGCCCGGTCGTGATCAAGGTGCTGGGCGACCGCTACGCGCGTGACGACTCGGTGCGGCGCCGCTTCCTGCGCGAGGCGAACGCGGCCGCCCGGCTGTCCGGACATCCCCATGTGGTCACCATCTATGACGTCGGCGAGTGGGACGGCCGGCCCTTCATCGCCATGGAGTACCTGTCGAACGGCGACCTGCACGACCGGCTCGCGAAGGGCCGGCCGCCGTTCCCGGCCACCGTCGAGTGGATCCGCGAGGCGGCGTCGGCGCTCGACGCCGCGCACGCCGGCGGCATCGTCCACCGCGACATCAAACCGGCGAACCTGCTGCTCGACGCCCGCTGCTCCATCCATGTTGCCGACTTCGGCATCGCCCGGGTGGCCGACGCGCTGACGACCGCAATGACGATGCCCGGGACGGTGATGGGCACGGCCGGCTACATCTCGCCGGAGCAGGCGATGGGCGAGCCGGCCACCGGCGCCAGCGACATCTATTCGCTGGGCGCGGTCGCGTACGAGCTGGTCACCGGCCGCCGCCCGTTCGCCCGCGAGGCGCAGACCGACGAGGTCGCCGCGCACCTGCACGCTCCGCTGCCGCCCGCATCCGCCGCGCCGGGCGTTCCGCGTGCGGTCGACGCGGTCTTCGCGCGCGCAATGGCCAAGAACCCCGCGGATCGGTACCCGACGGCCGCGGCGCTCGCGAGCGAGCTGGACGCAGCGCTCAGGCACACCGACCAGCCCACCGTCGTGATGGCGCCGTCCCGCTCCCGCCCGGCGGAGGCGCCGATGGCCACCTACGGGCGCAGCCGCGAGAGCGGCCGGCGCAGCCGCACCGGGGTGCTCGTGGCCGGCGTCGCTGCCGTGGCGCTCGCGGGCGGGTTGGCCGCCGCGTATGCCGCGACCGACACCGGTGGATCGAGCGCGCCGCGGGTTCGGACGATCACGCGTGAGCGCACCGTGCACAGGGTGATCACCAGCCGGGGGACGACCGTCACGGTTCCGCAAACGCAGACGCACACCGTCACTGTCCCCGACTCCCCGTCGCCGGCCGCTCCGGATCCCGGCGCCGGGCATGCGCTGAACGACCAGGGCTATGCCTCGATGCAGCGCGGCGACTACGCCTCGGCGCTGACGCCGCTTCGCGGCGCCGTCGCCGACCTGCGCGGAGCCGGCCCGGGCGATCCCTACGAGGCGTACGCGAACTACAACCTGGGCTACACGCTGCTTCAGCTCGGCCGCTGCAGCGAGGCGATCGCGCCGCTCGAGCGCGCCCAGCAGCTCGAGTCGAGCCCCTCCGTGCCGCGCGCGCTCGCACGCGCGCACGCCTGCGCATCGTCCAGCTGACCGGTCGCGGTGGGCCGTCCGGCGTACCGCGGCTCACGCCGCGGCGCGGCGCCCGCTGATCACGACCACCTGCTCGGTGGCGTCGTCCGAAATCCCGAGCGAGCGCAGGTGTGCCAGCTCCGCGCGCGCCAGCGCGCCCAACGGGCCGGTGTAGGACGCGACGACCGAGGCGTCGAGGCCGGACGCCTGAAGCCGTTCCAGGGTCGGCCCCACGCGCGTGAGCGAGGACTGCACCAGGAGCACCTCGCCGCCCGGTTCCAGATGCGCGGCCGCATGAGCGCAGATGCGGTCGAGCACGGCGCGGCCGTCGTGCCCGCCCCGCCAGGCGCGGTCGCCCAGGCGTCGCGCGCGGTGCTCGGGGATCGGAAGGTACGGCGGGTTGCTGATGATCGTGTCGAAGCGCCGCCCGGCCACCGGGGCGAACAGGTCGCCCTGCAGCACCTCGACCGGGCGCCGGTTGATCGCCGAGTTGACCCGCGCGGTCGCGACCGCGAGCCGCGACGCATCGACCGCGGTCACGGCCCCGGCATCCGGCGCGACCGAGAGGCCGAGCACGCCGCTTCCCGCGCAGACGTCGAGCACCGTTCCCCGAACCCGCCCGCGCGCGGCCTCGAGCAGCATCCCGGCGTCGCTGCGCGGGACGAAGACGCCGGGCGGCGTCAGGAGCCAGAGGTCGCCGAAGCGCGTCACCGGCCCGAGGCGGCGGCTGTGGGGGCGCGACCCGGCCGGTTGCCGAAGAGCGGTCTGCATTGCCCCGCCCTACCCGCACCCCGGCCACGCGGAAACGGCGGCGTTTGGCAAGCGGCACCTTCGGGGTAGCGCGGCACCATGCCGGACGAAGCTGTCATCACGCCGTACGAGAACGGCCCGCTGATCGTGCGGGGGCCGTTCACGATCACGGATCAGGACGGCAATGCGATCGACGCCGGCCGCCGCACCGTCGCCCTCTGCCGGTGCGGACGCTCGCGCCTGCGCCCCTTCTGCGACGGGTCGCATCTCTCGACGCGCTTCCGCGCGGAGGGCGGGCTCAGCGACGAGGCGCGGCGCCGCCACGGCGCGGTCGCCTAGACAGACTCGTCGCGCAGCGCCGTCCCGCCGTCGGCCCACGCGTCCAGGAGCGCCTCCGCGAACCCCGCCTCGAGGCGCAGCAGCGCCGCGGCGCCGAACAGGATGTCGTCCGCGAGCGCCGGCTCCTGCCGCGCCAGGCCGGCCGCGAGGTCGTGCGCCGCGACGGCCTCGTGGACGGCGTCCGCCTCGACGTGCTCGTCGAAGAACTCGGTCGCGTCCTCGGCTCCCAGCCGTCGCAGGCCGGTCGCATAGCGCCGGTTCGGGCCCGGTGACGTCATCTCGAACGCCGCGAGGTGGCCGACGATGCAGCCGCGCAGCCGCCGGTGCAGGCCGAACAGCGACATCAGGTTCACCGTCGCGAGCGTCGTGCCGGGCAGCCTGTCCAGGTACGCGCCGTACGTGTCTTCCAGGCCGACCGCCCGCATGGAGGCCCCGAACAGGGTGGCATGCATGCGGCCCGGGCGCCCGCCGCCGTACTCGTCGGCCTGCACCTCGACCAGCGCCTCCTTCGCCCGGCCCGCGAGCCGGGGCACCGCCCATGAGTGCGGGTCGGCCTCCTTCAGCTGGTACGCCGACCGGTGGATCATGAACTCGCGGAACTGGTCGAGCGTCGCCTCGCGCTGCAGGAACCGCGACAGCGGCGGCCCGTCGTCGTCGGCAACGAGCGCCCGCAGCGTCCGCTCGAGCTCGTCCGGCGTCGCGGACGGCGCGTCGACCGCCGCCCGCAGCGCGCGCTCGAACGTCCGCTCCAGCTCGGCCCGCGCCGCGATCAGACCGGGATCCCACTCCCATTCCGCATGGACGCCGGCGAATCCCCGGTAGTGCAGCTCGTAGCAGGCGTAGAGCGCAAGGTGCAGGTCATCGTCCGCGAGCGGGTCGGCCGGATCCACAGCCGGGAGGCGGACGTCCGCGCGGCAGCGCATGATCGCGCCCAGCACCGCCTCGCTGAGAGGTCCGCGCGGCAGCGGCAGCGGCGGTCCCGACGCCAGGTCGAACGCAGGGGTGGCCGTGGCCGACACGTCGACGAGGTTCCCCGCAGCCCTCGCGCGGAAACGGCGTTGCCTACTCCTCGGTGCTCGCCGCGAGCACCCTGCAGAGCGCGGGCAGCCCGGCGCGCTGGGCGATCAGCCGCTGTTCACCCGGGACGTCGCGCTCGAGCAGCGCGCGGGCGAGCGCCACGCCGTGCGTCGCGCCGCAGCTTGCCGCCGCGGGCCCGATCCGGTCGAGCATGGCCGCGATCACCTCCCGCGCCGGCCGCAGGCGCTCGCCGGCGGCATCGATCATCTCGCCCTCGAGGCCGTAGCGCGCGGCGCGCCAGCGGTTCTCCTCGATCAGGAGGGTGTCGTGCACCGGCAGCGCCTCGCCCGCGTCGTGGCGTTCGCAGAGATCCGCGGCGGCGGCGTGCACCACCGCAACCAGCGCCTCGGCGTCGTCCAGTCGCGGCTGCGCGTCCGGCGCGCGCACCTCGATCGTGCCGGTGCGGGTGTTCAGGCGGCAGTCCCACCAGAAGCGGGAGGCGTCGGGCACCGCTCCGCTCGCGCGGCCCCATCGCAGCGACTGCTCGAACGCCTCCCAACCGTCGAACGCGGGTCCCGTCCCGTGCCGCGGCAGCGCATCCGCGAGCGTGCACCGTACGGTCGCCAGCCCGCTGTCCACCCCCGCGATGAACGGCGCGTTCGCGGAGAGGGCAACGAGGGCCGGCATGAGCGAGCGAAGGGCGTTGTGCACGGCGATCGCGCGGTCGGCGCCCGAGACCGCGACGTGGACGTGGAACCCGGCGGCGAGCGCGCCCAGCCGCACGCCGAGCTGGTGCTCGTCGAGCAGCGCGGCATATCGAGGCGCCGAGCCGATCTCGCTCCAGGGCAGGGCGAAGGGATGGGCACCGACGCCCGCCAGGCGGATCCGTCCGGCTGCCGCGGCGCGGGCCTGGCGACGACCCTCCGCAAGCTGCGCGCGAACCTGGCCGCTCGCCGTGCAGATGCCGGAGACGATCTCGATCTGCGCGGGGGAGATCTCCTGCCGGTAGCGCTCGGGATCGGCGAGATCGACGAAGAGGCCGGGCGCGGCGGGCGTCAGGTCAAGCGTGTCCGGGTCGAGCAGGAGCAGCTCCTCCTCCGCCGCGACCGTCAGGTCGACCCGATGGTCGAACGCCGTACGCGACGGAACGCCGGGATCCGCAGCGGCGTCGTCCACTCCGGTCGTGTCCTCGATCGTGTCGATGCCAATGGGCTACCGCCGGGCGGCCGATCCGAAACCGCCGGCTTGCGGAGAAGCCGCAGCGGCGCGCCGTCCCGCCGCGGATGCGCGGCGCGCGCCGCGCGGCGATGCTCATCTCGGAGCCCGCGATGACCATGACCGCCGATCGACAACACACCCGCCCGCGTGCAGCCACGCGCGCCGCGGCCGACCACCGGCTGGCCGCGGGCCTGCTCGCCATCGCTGCCGGGCTGTCCGCCGTCGCCCTGCTCGGGCCGCTGGCGACCGGCGTCGTGCGCTACAGGGTCACCGAGACGCTTCGCAACCAGACGATCGGCCTGGACACCGCGTCGCTCCTGCTCGTGGCGCCGCTCGCCGTGCTGGCTGCGGTGCTGGTGCTGCGCGGCCGGGATGCGGGTCGCGCGCTTGCGATGGGCATCGGCGCCTACACGAGCTACATGTTCCTGCAGTACGTCGTCGGCCCGGACTACGGCCACCTGGGCGGCAACAACCAGCTCCTGTTCCCGCTCTGCGCGGCGCTGTTCGCACTCGGGTGGATGGTGGCGCTCGGCGGATGGGTGAGCCTCGACGCCGGCCGCCTGCCGGTCTCACCGGCGCGCGATCGGCGGGTCGGGCGCGTGATCCTGCCGGTGCTGGCCCTGCTCGCATTCGGACGCTACGTGCCGGCGCTGGCCGACTGGATGAGCGCCTCTCCGGCCGACGGGCAGTACACCGCCGGCCCGTCGTTCGCGTGGGCGATCGCCCTGCTCGACCTGGGCGTCTTCCTCCCCGCGACGGCCGCCACGTGCGTCGGCCTCGTTCGCGGCGCTCCGTGGGCGCGGAAGGCGCAGTACCTGGTGGCGGGCTGGTTCGGCCTGGTCGGGCCGGCCGTGGCCGCCATGGCGATCGCCATGCTGCACGACGGCGATGCGAACGCGTCCGGCGCGTCCGCCGCCTTCATGACGGCGCTGGGCGCAGCGTTTGCCGTGCTGGCGGGCGTGCTCTTCCTCCCGCTCCTGCGGCATCGCCGCTAGCGGACTCGTGCCGATCGGCTCGGTGTTGACAGTCGCTCGCCCGGTGGGGCATGGTGCGCCGATGCCGGAGCAGGAGCAGGCCGTTCGGCCCTTCAGCGACGAGGAGTACCGCGCGCGCGGCGCCCGCGTACGGGACGAGATGGGCCGCAGGTCGGTCGACGTCCTGCTCGTCCTCTCGCCTCCGAATCTGTACTACCTGACCGGCTTCGAGTCGATCTGGTATCCGCCGCGCGCTCCCGTCGGCGTGCTGGTGTCCGCTGACAGCGAGGACGTTGTCTTTGTAGACTACGAACGGCATCAGACGCTGGTCGAGCAGGTCGCGCTCTACGACGACGCGGTGTTCTACGACTACGCCACCGCGGTCGACCAGATCTGCGCCGCGATCAGCGCGCGCGGCTGGGCGTCGTCCTCGGTCGGCATCGAGCGGTGGACGACCTCGCCCGGTGCGCCCATCGTCGACCGCATCGCCGCGGCGATCGCCGGCCTCGGCGCCCGCGTCGTCGACGGCGACTGGATCGTCGACCGCGTGCGGCTGGTGAAGAGCGAGGCGGAGCTCGCATCGGTGCGCCGTGCCGCTGAGATCGTCGACGCCGCCGTCGGGTCGCTCGCCGACTACGTACGGCCGGGCAGGACGGAGCTCGAGATCGCTGCCCACCTGGACGCCGTGATGGCCGGCATGGGCGGCGAGGATCCGGCGATCCGGACGATGGTGTCGGCCGGGCCGCTGGTCTGGTGCCGGACGCACTCCCCGCCGTCGACGCGTCCGGTCGAAGCGGGTGACGTGATGTACGTCGACTGCTGCGGCGTGGTCAACCGCTACCACGTGGACGTCTGTCGCACCTTCGCGATCGGGCGTGACCATCCGGAGGCGCGGGCGATCCTGGAGCAGACGGCGGGCAGCGTCGAGGAGGTGATCGCGGCCGTGCGGCCGGGCGACCCGCTCGACGTGGCGCAGCGCGTCGCGGAGGACTATGTCTTCTCACGCTTCCCGCGCGAGCAGGTGTGGTGGGTCGGCGGCTATGCCCTCGGCATCGCGATGCCGCCCAACTGGGTCGGGCACACCTATCTGGCGAACGATGCGTTCGAGCGGTTCACCTGGGAGCCCGGCTACACCACCAACTACGAGAACATCCTGTTCGACCGCCATGGGGGCTACACCGCCAGCTACATGGAGACGCTGCTGATGGGGCCGGAGCGGATCGAGGTGCTGTCCAAGCTGCCGCGCACGCTCACGGTGCTCGGGTAGCCGCCGGTACGGGGGGCCGGGCGGCCGGGGGAGCGCAACGGACGCCGGCCCCCCGCCTACTCGGTCAGCGTGCGGGTGAGGACGTCACCTGTCTCCCCATGCTCAATCGCCGTGCCATACCGCTGCCATCCGCAGCACTCGTAGAACCCGGCGGCATGCTCGGTGAACACCCATAGCCGCGGCACGCGGTGCCCGGCGGCGAACTCCTCAAGCGCCGCCAGCAGCCGCCTGCCCACGCCCGCCCCGCGGTACTGCGGCCGCACCACCATGCCGCACACCCACGGCGAGCGGTCACGGACGGCGTCGATCTCAAATTCGTGCAGTTGAACCGTTCCGACCGCGCGCGAACCGTCCACAGCGACGAAACCGGCGGACGTGGGTAGATGGAGTCGGCTGTCCTGCTCCGCTTCCCGGAGCCAGCGTTCGCGTGGATCGTCGGCGTGCTCGGCTCCCCATTCGTCCCACGCCATTTCGACCACCTGCGGCACCAGTTCCGGGGCGTCCGCCAGCGTCGCGATCTTGACGAACAGCCCTCGCTGACGTTCATCTGACCTGGCCATGCAGAGACCATACGCGCGCCGGGAGCAGGAACGGCCGTTCCCGTGAGGGTGGCGCGTGCTTCAACGGCGGTGCACCACGTGTTCGACCGCGATGCGGGCGAGACCGTGCCGCCGCCATCGTGTTCCTGCGGCATGCGGGAGCGCGTCGACAACCACGGCCGCCGGCCGTATGCTCGTCACATGCGGCGCGCGATCCTCTCCATGCTGGCACTCGCCGGCGCGCTGTGGGCTGCCAGCGCGGGTGGCACGGTCGCCGCGCCGGCGCTCCGCACGCACATCGCGATCACGCGCCCCTGCAGCGTTTCCGATGTCCCGCACGGGCTCGAGCAGGTCGACATCGCCGGCCTCGACGGGCCGTTCGTCGTCCCGGCGTCACTGCGCCGGCCGCCCCTGGTCGAGTTCATCGCGCCACCGGTCGCGGGTGCCACCGTCACCGACGCACTCGGCCTCTTCGCCTCGGGGCCGCTGGCGGCGAACCAGGTATACGACCGCAACTACCGGTGGGCCGGAAGCTTCGCGCTGACCGTCGACACGACCGCTGCGGTCGTCAACGGCAGGGTGGACGTGAAGATGCGCGCGGTGCCCCGTCGGGCGGCGGTCGGCCACCGGATCGCAGTGCAATGGGCGACCTCGCGGCCCCGTGGCTACGTCTTCGACATCCAGCGCCGCACGCCGGGATCGCGGCACTGGCGCCTCTTCCGCTCGGGCACCAAGCGCCTGCTCGGATGCGCGACTCCCTCCCGGTCGGGCACGTACCACTGGCGGGCTCGGATGCGCAAGGCATCGAGCGGGGCGCACAGTCGGTACAGCCCGGCGATCCGCGTGCGCATCACGTCCTAGGGGTGCGCATGGAAACGCAGCCGAGGGTCCCAGGGCGAATCGCGTGATCGACGTCTTCTTCCACCCCGCTGTGCTCGGCCACGACACCGGCTCGGGGCTCTTCGAGGGCGGTCCCTCGGACCTGCTCGACGTCCCCGAGCTGCATCCGGAGAACGCGGAGCGTGTGCGCAACATGGTGTCGGTGCTGCGCCGCGGGCCTCTGGCCGACCGGATGCGCTGGCACGACGGCGCCGTGGCCACCGAGGAGGAGCTGGCGCGTGTCCACGAGCCGGCGTACATCGCGTCGATCCGCGAGGCGTGCGAGCAGGGCGGCCGGGTGTTCGCGCCGTCGACGCTGCTCACCGCCGACTCATGGGAGCCGGTGTGCGCCGCGGCCGGCACGGCGCTCGCGGCCGGCGAGGCCGTGCTGCGGGGCGAGGCGGCCGTGGCGTATGCGCTCGTGCGCCCGCCCGGCCACCACGCCGGCCCGGCGACCGCTGACGGCTACTGCTTCTTCAACAACGCGGCGCTGGTCGCCCAGCGGGGGCTGGACGGCGGATGCGCGCGCGTCGCCGTGATCGACTGGGATGTCCACCATGGCAACGGCACGCAGGCCTGCTTCTACGACCGCTCCGACGTGCTCACGGTCTCGATGCACATGCGGCACGGCAGCTGGGGCATCAGCCATCCGGAGACGGGCTCGGCGGCCGAGGTGGGCGTGGGCGCGGGCGCCGGCCACAACGTCAACGTCGAGCTGGGACTCGGGTCGGGCGCTCGGGCGTACCTGACAGCGTTCGAGCAGGTGGTCGCGCCGATCGTGCGCGCGTACGAGCCGGATCTGATCGTCGGCGCCTGCGGACAGGACGCGAGCGGGTTCGATCCGAACGGCCGCCAGAACCTGCTGATGAACGGGTTTCACCGGCTGGGACGCGCCGTCGGCGCGCTGGCGGCGGAGGTGTGCGACGGCCGCCTCGTGCTCGTGCAGGAGGGCGGCTACGCCCGGACCTACGCGGCCTACTGCCTGCACGCGACGCTGGAGGGGGTGCTCGGCACCGAGCGGCTGCTTCGCGACCCGATCGGCTACCTCCCGGACGACGCCACCAGGGGCGAGGGGGACATTGCGCTGCTGCGCACCTATCTCGCACCCTTCTGGGCGCTGCCCTGAGCCGATGACCGCGCCGCGCCGGCCGACGCGGCGACGACGAGCGCGATCGCGGCGACCTCGACGGCCGTCGGGGTCTGCGCGAGCAGGAGGATCCCTACCACGACGGCGATCGCCGGCTCGAGGCTCACCATCACCCCGTACGCGGCCGCGCGCATCCGCCGCAGCGCGGCGAACTCGAGCGCGTACGGGATTGCGGTGAGCGCGCCGTTCGCGAACCCGAGCGCGACGGTGCCCGCGCCCACGTCCCCGCCCGGCGGTGCAAGTACGGCCGGCACGGCGAGCAGGAGCGTGGCCGCGCCGATCGACATGGTGAGGCCCTGCAGCCCGGGGATCGCCCTGCCCACCCGCTGCATCAGGATCGCGTACGCGCCCCAGCACGCGCCGTCCAGGCAGGCGAGCAGGATCCCCGCGGGGTTGAGCGACGCGCCGCCCGGGAAGCCGCCGAAGAGCGCGACCCCGGCGAACGCCATGACCACCCAGCCCACGTCCGCCCGGCTGCGCGAGCCGACCACCGCTACCGTCAGGGGGCCGACGAACGAGATGGTCACGACGACGGCCAGCGGGATCCGCGCGACGGCGGCGTAGAAGCAGAGGTTCATCCCCGCCAGGGCGACGGCCACCATCGCCACGTCCCGGCCGGGGCCGCCGCGGATCGCCCGAAACGACGGACGTGCGACCGCTGCCAGCAGGACGGTCGCGACCGCGTTGCGGACGAACGCAGCACCGGCCGTCCCCAGCTCCGGCAGCACCTTCGCCCCCAGGCCGGTGCCAAGCTGGAAGGCGACCATCGCCCCGAGCAGCAGCGCCGGCGCGGGCACGCGCTCGTCGCCGGTCGCCGCGACGACGTCGCTCACGACGCTGCCCGCGCGAGCGAGCCGCGGCGCACCCAGGCGGCGCCCGCCGCCGCGGCGGGAACGATCACGGCCAGCACGACCGCCGCCCCGCGGAAGGTGGCCACCGCGCCGCCCTGCGCGTAGAGGCGGCCGCCGAGCACCGCGCCCAGCGCTCCGCCGAGCCCGTTGCTCGTGCTGGTGAACAGCCCCTGGGCGACGGCGCCGACCCCCACAGGGGCAAGGCTCCTCGCCAGCGCGACCCCCGACACCCACATCAGCGCGAAGGTCGGGCCGTGCAGGAGCTGCAGCGCGAGGACGGCCCACGGCGAGCCGGCGAACGAGAGGGCCAGCCCGCGCAGCCCGTAGAGGACGAGGGCGATGACGAACGCGCGCCCGAGCCCGAGGCGCCCGAGGATCGCCGGGCCGCACATCATCACGGGCAGCTCGCTGATGGTGGCGATCAGGAGCGCCACGCCGACCAGACCGGTCGCGTGCATGCCGGCCAGGTAGAGCGGGAGGTACGCGTTGACCATGCTCATCCCCACACCGCCGATGAAGGCGACCCCCAGGAACATCCAGAGCGACCGGCTGCGCGTGAGCGCGCCGATGCGCGCGGTGAACCGCTCGGACGGTGGACGGTCCGCGACGGGCAGCCGCACCGCCGCGACCAGCAGCGCCGCCATCAAGGCGACGTAGATCGCGAAGATCCAGCGCGGGCCGACGTCCGCGACGACCCATCCCACCAGCGGTGCGGACGCGCCCCAGCCGATCGTCCCCCACAGCCGGAAGCGGCCGTAGCGCTCGGCTCGCGCGCCGAGCATCGTCAGCGCGCCGTTGTCGAGCAGCGAGTTGACGGGCGCGAACATCGCGGCCTGCAGGAGCGCGAACGGCACGACCAGCGCGAACGTCTCCGTGGTCGGGATCAACGCCGCGCCGCCCGCGGCGCCGGCGACCGCGATCACGAGGATCGCGCGGTGGCGGTGCGTCGCATCGGCGACGGCGCCCCAGGCGGGCGTCGCGAGCACGCTCATCAGCAGCGGGATGCCGAGCAGCCAGCCGATCTGCTGGGGCCCGAAGCCGAGGCTGCGGTAGTAGATCGAGACGAACGGGATCAGCGACGCCGCCGCGGCGAAGGCGAAGAAGTACGAGAGCCGCACGGCTGCTGCTGTCGGGCCGGTCAACCTCCGCGATGCTAGCGGCCGGCGCCCTGCAGCCGAAGCTCGACCGTGCCCCAGCGCTCGGTGTCGCGCCGCGCATGCGTCCAGCCCGGCTCGAGCCGCAGGATCGTCCGCAGCAGCATCATGACGGCGGCCGACGCCATCGCGAGCGGCACCTGCGCGTCGGGGTACTCGACCGCGAAGCCGGTGTCCGCGCGGTCGTAGCCCGCGAACACCTCGGGCATCCGGTAGCCGTAGCAGCAGGCCGCGTCGAGCAGGGCGGCGGCGACCATGTCGGCCTGCTCCTCGAAGCCGTACCGCAGCAGCCCGGCGGCGGCGATCGCCGTGTCATGCGGCCACACCGAGCCGTTGTGGTAGGAGACCGGGTCGTAGGCCGCCTCGCCCCGCGCCATCGTGCGCACGCCGTAGCCGCTGAACATGGCGTCGCCGAGCAGCACGTCCGCGACGCGGGCCGCCCTGTCCTGGTCGGCGATGCCCGCGAAGAGCACGTGCCCGGCGTTCGACGTGACGCTGTCGACCTGCCGCTTGTGCGCGTCGAGTGCCAGCGCGTACGTCCCTCGATCCTCCATCCAGAAGTCGCGGTTGAACCGCTCGCGGAGAGCCCCCGCCTCGTCGTCCAGCCGGTCGCCCAGCGCCGCGTCGCCCCACACGGCGCGGGCCAGCTCCGCGCACCGGCGCTTGGCGTCGTAGACGTAGGCCTGCACCTCGCAGACGGCCAGTGGGGTCTCGCCGAAGCGTCCGTCGCGGAACCGGATGGGATCGTCGGAGTCCTTCCAGCACTGGTTCTCGAGCCCGTTCTCCGTGTTCCGCCGCTGGTACTCGAGGTACCCGTCGCCGTCCGGGTCGCCCTCGCCCGCCATCCACTCCAGCGCGGCCCGCGCGGCCGGCTCGAGCTCGCGCGCGAGGCCGTCGTCGCCGGTGTGCCTGCGGTGCTCGTCGAGCAGCACGAGGAACAGCGGCGTCGCGTCCACGCTCCCGTAGTACGGGGAGTCCGGGCGCGTGCCGTCGTAGGCCGACTCGCCGGCGCGCAGCTCGTGGTGGATCTTGCCGTGGTCCTCGTCATAGCGGTCGATCGACGAGCGGCCCTGCAGCGCCGCCAGCGACCGCAGCGTCCCCTCGGCGGCGCCGTCGTCGAACCCGAGCAGGCTGTAGCCGGCCCAGAAGGCGTCGCGCCCGAACAGCGCCATCAGCAGCGGCGCACCGGCGCCGAACGTGAAGCCGCGGCCGTCGCTCCGGTGGGCGGTCAGGATCTCGAGGTCGCGGATGCTCTGGCGGTAGATCGCCTCCATCTGCCGCCAGTCGGCATGCAGCCGCGGCAGGCGGTTCGCCCAGCCGTCGTGCTGGCGGCGCCTGGCGTCGAGCAGGGCGCGTGCGGTCTGCGCGTCGCGCGGCTCACCCACCCGGTCGGTCGGCGCCACGGTGACCGTGGCGCACCACGAGCCATGCGCGGGGATGGCTGCGGAAAGCCGCAGCGTGCGGCCGTCGGCCCGGGCACCGTCGGCGGCGACCCGCACGGTCACCGATCGGCTGAAGCCGCCCTGCTCGTAGTCGAACCGCACCTCGTTTCCGCGGCCGGTGCACGACACGTCGCGCTCGCGCGGGCCGTCCCGCAGCTCGAAGATGTCGGCGAAGTCGGCATCCAGCTCGACCGCCAGCTCGCACTCGACCGGCTCCTCGCCGGCGTTGACGACCACCAGGTGGTGCACGAGCTCGATGTCGAGCACCACGTGGCGGTAGATCACCAGCGGCAGGCGCTCCCTGTCCTCGGGCCTTGGCCGCAGGCGGTATCGCGTGGCGAACGCGTCCACCGACTCGCTGGCGAAGAACTCCAGGGGCGCGCCGTCGAGCAGCAGCCGGAACGAGGACAGGAGGCGCGTGTCGCCCATGAAGTAGCCGCTCTGCGGATCGTCCGCGATGTCGATGTCGCCGCTCGGGTCGTTCGCGACCATGGCGCGCCAGTCCAGCCCGGCGGCGCGCGCCGCCCATGCGACGCGCTCGGACGGATCGGCGAGCCCGGCGCCCGGCTCCCGGGCTGTTGCCTGGCGGGCGGCTCCCATCCTCAGCGCCCCGCGAGCCAGGCCGAGACGCCGGTGTACGGCCGCACGGGCGCGAACCGGATCAGCTTCATCCCGACCAGGTAGGGCAGCGGGAACACCGCCTCGGCCTTGTCGCGCTCGATCGCCCGGACGATCCGGCGCGCTGCGTCGGGCGCTTCGATCATGAACGGCATCGGGAATCGGTTGCGCCTCGTCAGGGGCGTCCGCACGAACCCGGGATTGACCGTCTGGACGCGGATGCCGAGCGGCGCCAGGTCGATGCGCAGCGACTCCAGCAGGTTGATCTCGGCCGCCTTGGTCGTGCCGTAGGCCTCGGCGCGGGTGTAGCCGCGGTAGCCGGCCACGCTGGCGATGCCGACGATGCGCCCGGAGCCGCGGTCGACCATCGCCGGGAGCACGGCGTCGAGCGAGTTCACCATGCCGAGCAGGTTCGTCTCGATGTGCTCGCGGATCGGCGCGGAGTCCCAGTGCGCCACGTCCACCTGCTGCCACGTTCCCGCGCCCAGCACCGCCAGGTCGATGGGACCGAGATCGTGGCGGATCCGTTCGGCCAGCTCGACCAGCTGGTCGCGGTCACGGACGTCACCGGGATACGCGTGCACCTCGCCGGGCCCCTCGGCCGAGTCGGCCACCTGCTCGAGCAGCTCGGCGCGGCGCGCCGTGATCGCCACTTCGGCGCCGCCGGCTGCCAGCTCGCGCGCGAGCGCCGCGCCGATGCCGCTGGAACCGCCCGTGATCCATGCCCGCGTGCCCTCGATGCGCATGGGGACCGATCTACACCGGCGCACGGGCGCGGAAACGCCGCGAGCCGGTTTGCCGTGGTATGGAGGCGGGAACGCTCGCCCATGCCGACCGACCGAGGAGGAAGGGACATGGAGCCCGAGCATCAGCAGGTGAGGCCCGAGGCGGACGGGCCCGAGACGCCGCAGCCGCCGCAGCCGGATCAGCCGCCGCAGCCGGACGGCCCGCCGCATCCCGATCCGCCGGCGCCGACCGCGGATCAGGGACGGGAGGGGCATCAGGAGGGAGGCAAGCTGTGACGGACATGGCGCCGAGCAGCGACGAGCCGAACCAGGGTCTGGACTACGACCTCGGCGTCAGCCTTCACGAGTGGACCACGCGTTGGTCGCAGATCCAGGAGGACCGGGACGACGATGCCGGCGAGGCGCTCGTCGAAGTGACGGAGCTCCTCGGCGAGATGGCGCGACAGCTGCATGTCGAGAGCGAGCCGGCGTCGGCCGCCGAGACCGAGGAGTTCACCCGGGCGCTCGAGGCGCTCCGCGACATCGCCTCCCGGTACGAGCGCGACCAGCCGGTCGCCGACGACGAGATCGAGGACGGGTTCGTGAACGCCCGCGAGATGTTCGATCTGCTCGTGGGGGACCGAGACGACGCCGAGGCGGGGCCGTAGTGGCGGTCACGGGCACCTACCGGGTCGAGCGGGTCTCCGGCGTGCTGCCGCCCTGGGGTATCGGCAAGCAGATCCGCGGCGACCGGGGGTTCACGACGGTGCTGGGCGTGCCCGTCGCGTCGTTCACACGCGTGGGTGACACGCTGATCTACGACTGGCTGCCCGTGCGCGACCGGCTGACGCGCGACGGCGACGGCTGGCGCGGCGAGGGCATCGTCGGCGGCATCCGGTTCTGCAGCTTCCGGCTGCGCCGCGGGTGATGGCGGCGTGAGAAAAACGTGCCAGGCACGTTTTTCTCACCGGCCTCACGCCCGCACCAGCACCCGGCCGTCCTCGATGCGCGCCTCGTAGACCGCGACCCGCATGCGATCGTCCTCCGGGCAGCGCCCGGTCTCGACGTCGAACTGCCACCCATGCCAGGGACAGTGCAGCACCGACGTCCCGCCCAGCGCGTAGCTGCCCGGCGTGCCGCTCAGCCGCCTGCGCACCGCGCCGTTGCAGAGCGGCGCGCCGTGGTGGGGGCACCGGTTCCTGAACGCCCGCGCCTTCCCGTCGCCGTCCACCAGCACGCCGATCTCGCGACCGTCCACCCGTGCCGTCAGACGCCCGGCGTCGCGCAGGTCCCGCTCCGACCCGACGTCGTGCCAGTCCGGGGCGGCCGCGCTCATACCGCCCCGGCCGCCAGGCGTGCCCCGAACAGGCGCTCGGCGTTCGCGGTCATGACCGTGTCGCGCCATGCCTCCGGCAGCCGTGCCAGCATCCGCTCGGGGTCGTCGAAGTCCCAGTGCGGGTAGTCCGAGGCGAAGCAGAGGATGTCCGGCGCTCCTACCGCCTCGAGCATCGCGAAGAGCAGCTCGTCGCGGCCGTCGGTGTGCTCGAGCGGCTGCGTCGTGAACGCGATGTGCTCGCGGACGACGTCGCTCGGCCGCCGCTCCAGCCACGGCGCCTCGGCCTTCAGCCCCCGCCAGTTCGTGTCGAGCCGCCAGAGGATGCCCGGCAGCCACGCGATGCCGCCCTCCATCAGCAGCACCCGCAGCCCCGGCAGGCGCTCGAAGGTGCCGTGACAGATCAGCGACACCAGGTGCGCCATGATGCTGCACGCCGAACCGAGCGTGTGCCATTCCAGGTAGAACGCCGGCAGCCCGGCGCCGCCCGACGATGCCGAGAGGCCCAGCCCCTCCGCTCCCGAGTGGATCGCGACGGGCAGGTCGTGCTCGGCTGCGGCCGCGAAGATCGGCAGGTAGCGCGGCTCGCCGTAGGGCCGCTCCGACCCGCCGCAGAGCAGTACGGCCGCGAAGCGGGGGTCGGCGGCGGCCCGGTGGACCTCCTCCGCCGCGGCGAGCGGATCCTGGGCGGGCACGACGATCGTGCCGCGGAACCGCGGGTCGGCATCGAGCCAGCGCGCGGCCAGCCAGTCGTTGTGCGCCCGCGCGAACTCGGCCGCCCGGTACGGGCTGGCCATCAGCGAGACCGATATGCCGTCGTCCGCCGTCAGCAGCGCGATGTCGACGCCGTGGGCGTCGAGCAGCTCGCGCCGCACCACATCCGCGGTCGCCCCGGGGACGCCGCTCGCGCCCAGCTCCAGGTCGGCGCGCATGAACCCGGTCGGGTGCTGCCAGGTGTAGCCGGGCAGGCCGAGCAGCGGCTCCTGCAGGCGGAACCAGTCCCGCTGGGCGGGCTCGACGAAGGCCAGGAAGTCCTCACGGTCGCCGATCTGGACGTGCACGTCGCAGTCGATCATGTGCCCTCCTCGAGCAGCGAGCGAATCAGCGCGTTCACCTCGTCGGGCCGGTGACCGAACCACGACGCGTGGCCCATCTCCTCGAGCAGGTGGAACGTCGCCGTCGGGATCATGTCGGCCAGCTCGCGACCATCCTGCGGCGGCGCCTGGACGTCCTCGGTGAACGCGATGACGTGCACCGGCACGTCGATCTCGTGCAGCCGGTCGCGCTGGTCGTAGCGGAGCGACGCCTCCCACTGCGGGATCAGCGAGCGCTCGTTCTCGCCGGAGTCCATCCACTCCAGCATCAGGGCGCGGAGCTTCGGCCACAGCTCGCGGTCACCGAGCGCGCGCGCCGGATAGCACATCGCCGCGTAGTGGGCCGCGCCCATCATGCCGTCCAGGCTGCCGCCCGCCTTGCGGAACTCGATCTCGGCCTCCTGGTAGTCCCAGCCCCAGCCGGTGCTCCACGCACCGGTGCCCATGACCACCGCCCGGCTCGCCACGTCGGGGTGGTCGAGCAGCACCTGCTGGACGATCGCCGAGCCAAGCGAGCTGCCGACCAGCGTCACCGGCGGCTCGCAGACGCCCTGGACGAGCTCCGCCACGTCGCGGGCGAACGCCTCGAGCGGCCACGGGTCGGGCAGGTCGCAATGGGTGTCGCCGATGCCGCGCGAGTCGAACGTCGTCGAGCGGTAGCGGTCGTCGAATGCCGGCGTCTGGAACCGCCGCCAGTCGCCGCCGCGCGAGCCGCCGCCGGCGACCCAGACCACGTCGGGTCCGGCGCCCGACTGCTCGTATGCGATGCGCGCCTCGGATCCCTCGTGGTGTGGCATGCGGCGCCTCCAGTAGACTGTACATATGTCCAAACTGCGACGGGACGATCGTACCCGGCGGGCGGCCGCCCGGCAAGCGCGTCCTGCACGTGCGCAGCGCGAGGACGGCCGGCAGACGCGCGCGGCGATCGTGGCGGCGACCCTGCGCGTGCTCCGCGACGAGGGCATCGGGTCGCTCACCCACCGCGCCGTCGCGCGCGAGGCCGGGGTGTCGCTGGCCCTGACGACCTACCACTTCGCCACCAAGGAGAACCTGGTCTCCGAGGCCCTGAACCTTGCGGCCGCCGAGACGCTCGACGGCCTTCGCGCGGCGGCGGGGCCGCCGGCCGAGGGGCGGCTGTCGCCGGCGGCGGTCGCCGAGCGCCTTTGCGACATGACGATGGAGCGCCTCGGCGACGAGCGCCTGGCCGTCTTCGCCGTCGTCGAGCTGTCGCTGGCCGTGGCGCGGCGCCCTGCGCTGCACGGCGCAGCGGCCGCGTGGAACGAGGAGTACCACGGAGTCGTCGCGCTGCTTCTGGAGCGGGCCGGCATCGGGCGGCCCGACCAGGCTGCGCGGCTGGTGGTGGCGACGCTCGAGGGCCTCGTATTCCTGCAGCTGACCGAGGCGGATCCCCGCTTCGAGCGCGACGTGCTGCGCCCGTCGCTGCGGACGCTGATCGAGGCGCTGGCGGGCTAGATGATCTCGGCCGCCGGGGCGTGGTCGTGCTCGACGTCGCCGGGGGCGCCGGCGGGCGCGTTGCTCGTGCGCAGGGGTACCTCGGGAAGCACCCACGAGAGCACGAACGGCACGACCGCAAGCCCGGTTCCCAGGATGAAGGCCCCGTGCAGCGCATGGGCGAACGCACCCAGGAATGCGGCGTGGACGTCGGGCGGCAGCAATTTGGCCTGCTCGGGGTTGAGGTGCACGCCGCTGCCGAGACGCGCGGTCACCGACGCCGGGAGCGATGCCAGCTGGTCGCTCAGCCGCGAGGCGAACACGGCGCCGAAGATGGCGACACCGAACGACCCGCCGACCGACCGGAAGAAGGTCGCGGTGGACGTGACCACGCCGATGTCCTGCGGGTGGGCGTCGTTCTGGACGACCAGCACGAGCACCTGCATGACCAGGCCGATCCCGACGCCGACGACCAGCATGTAGACGGACGCCACCCACGGCGCCGTGCCGACCGTCAGACGCGAGAGCAGGAACATGCCGACCGCCAGGATCGCGGTGCCGGCGATCGGGAAGGCGCGGTAGCGGCCCTGCCGGCTGATCAGCTGTCCCGACGCGATCGACGCCGTGAGCAGCCCGGCCATCAACGGCACCATGCGAAGCCCCGAGCTGGTGGCGCTCGCCTGGTAGACCACCTGCAGGTACAGCGGGATGAAGATGATCGCGCCGAACATGGCCATGCCGATCGTGAACCCCATCGCCGTGGCGACGTCGAACACCCTGGAACGGAAGATCGAGAGCGGGATCACCGGCTCGGGAGCCCGGCGCTCCTGCATCACGAACAGCGCCAGCAGCACGAGGCTGGCCGCGCCCAGGCCGAGGATCATGGTGGATCCCCACCGGTACTCGTTGCCGCCCCAGGTCGTCAGGAGGATCAGCGCGCCGACGCCGCCGGCGAGCAGCGCCGCGCCGAGGTAGTCGACGCGGTGGTTGATCGGCGGGGTGCGCAGGTGCAGGCGCGTGACGACGATCACCACGGCGAGCACGCCGATCGGAATGTTCACGTAGAACACCCAGCGCCACGAGAGGCTGTCGACGAAGAACCCGCCCAGCAGCGGTCCCGCCACGGACGCCACCGCGAAGACCGACCCGATCAGCCCCATGTAGCGCCCGCGGTCGCGGGGCGGGACGATGTCGCCGATGATCGCCTGCGCGCCGACCATCAGGCCTCCCGCCCCGACGCCCTGCACCGCGCGGAACGCGATCAGCTGGAGCATCGACTGGCTGATGCCGGCCAGCGTGGAGCCTGCCAGGAAGATCAGGATGGCGGCGAGGAAGACCGGCTTCCGGCCGACCATGTCGCCGAGCTTGCCGTAGAGGGGCGTCGAGACGGTGGACGCGAGCAGGTAGGACGTGACGACCCACGACAGGTGGTTCAGACCGCCGAGGTCGCCGACGATCGTCGGGAGCGCGGTCGAGACGATGGTCTGATCGAGCGCGGCGAGGAACATGCCGAGCATCAACGCGCCGAACACGGTCCGCAGGTCGCGCCCGCTCAGCGGTGCGTCGCCGTTCACCGCGGACCCCTCGCGATCCGTGTCACCTCGGCCCGCGTCAGGGGAGGGGCGGGCAGCGGCGTCGCGGCCTCGGCGCGCAGCCCGTCGAGCACGATGCCGAGGTACCGGCGCCACACCTGAGGGTTCACCTCCGCCGTCGCGTCGATCACGCGGTCGCTCGACCAGAACACCAGCGGCAGGTCCTCGATGGCGAAGTCGGCACGCAGGGCGCCCTGCTCCTGGGCGCGCGTGACGAGCTGGCGCAGCAGCGGGCGGATTCGCGCCCGCATCGCTTCGGCGCGGGGACGGGCGGCGTCGCGCCCGGCGACGGCGTCCTTGAGTGCCCGGTTCGCGGCGTGGAGCGAGAGCGCGTGCTCCAGGTAGGCGCGGAACCCGTTCCACGGGTCAGGGTCGTCGAGCGCACGCCGTGCCGCGTCGACCCACTCTCCGAAGGCGTCCTCGAGCACCGCGTCCACCAGCTCGTCCTTGGTCGGGAAATGGCGATAGAGCGTTCCCATTCCCACGCCCGCGTGTCGGGTCACCTCCTCGACCGTGACGTCCGCGCCCCGGGCGGCGAACAGCTCCCGGGCGCTGGAGACGAGCCGCTCGCGGTTGCGCGACGCATCGCTGCGAAGGGGTCGGGCCGCCGCGTGCGAACTCATGAGCGTCACGGTACCATCCAAGCGGAGCGACCGCTCCGGTTACCGGTCGTTACGAGATCGACGCCCGCGTTCGGCCAGAGATTCCTAAGCTATGACGGTGAGCACCGCGCGCATACGACCACGAACCACCGCCATGCTGCTCCTGGCTGTCGCCGCCGCGTCCGGGTGCGACGGCGCATCGGCGATGAGCGGGGGCGGCCAGACCCCGGGTGGCACGTCGGCGCCCGCGCCGAGCACCGCGCGCATCGTCATCACGCCGAGCGGGGGGCGCCTGCACGCGCACACCGAGGGCGGCGTCGTCGTGCGGGCGACCGGCGGGAAACTGACGCACGTGTTCGTGCGAAGCGGCGGGACCGAGATATCGGGCCACCTGCGCCAGCAGAAGACGGTGTGGCGCACCCGCGGGCCGCTGCACACCGACACCGACTACACGGTCAGCGCCTCCGCGGTGGACGCATCCGGCAAGCCGGCGACCAGGACGGTCAGCTTCCACACCCTGAAGCCGAGGCACGTCGAGGAGACGACGATCTTCGAGTCCCACGACGCCACCTACGGCGTCGGCATGCCGGTGATGCTCTCGTTCAGCACCCCGGTCGAGAACAAGCGTGCGGTCGAGCGCGCCCTGTCGCTGCGCACGTCCAAGCGGGTGGTCGGCGCCTGGTACTGGGAGGGGGACAGCAGCGTGCAGTTCCGTCCCCGCGGGTACTGGCCGGCGAACACCGTCGTCCGGTTCCGCGGCGACCTCGACGGTGTCGAGGTGGCGCCCGGCGTCTACGGCGCGCACACGCTCAGGCAGCGGTTCCGCATCGGCCGGTCGGTGATCGTCGTCGCGAGCACCGCGACCCACAAGCTGCAGCTGTACCTGGACCGCAAGCTCTCGACGACCTGGCCCATCAGCACCGGCAAGCCCGGCGACGACACGCCGAACGGCACGTATCTGACCATCGAGAAGGGCAATCCCGTGGAGATGAAGGGGCCGGGCTACGACCTGATGGTGCCATGGTCGGTCCGCTTCACCTGGTCGGGCGACTACCTGCACGACGCGTACTGGTCGGTCGGGCAGCAGGGGTTCGAGAACGTCAGCCACGGGTGCGTGAACCTCTCGCCGGCCAACGCCGAGACGTACTACAACATGGCCGTGCCGGGCAACCCGGTGACCGTCACCGGCAGCCCGCGCGCGGGCGTGTGGGGCAACGGCTGGACGATCTGGTTCCTGACCTGGAAGGAGCTGCTCGGCGGCAGCGCCCTGCACCGGGCGGTTCGCGCCGGCCCTCACGGCAGCACCTTCGTGGATCCCGGCGACCTGCGGCCGCACCGTTCCCACTCGCCGGTGCGCGGGTCGGCGCCGGGCAACTTCGCGGCCGCCTAGACCCGGCCGGCGATGAGTCCGGCGGCCGCCGGGCGTCTACCTCCCATACGGCGGCGATGCCGCGACGCAACCGGAAGGAGCACGAGATGCACGATCTGACGCCATGCCTGTGGTTCGACACCGAGGCCGAGGACGCCGCGACCTTCTACACCTCCGTGTTCCCTGACTCGCGGATCACCTCGACGGCGCAGTACGGCGAGGCGGGACCGCGTACGGCCGGCATGGTCATGACCGTGAGCTTCGAGATCGACGGACGCGAGTTTCTCGCGCTGAACGGCGGCCCGAACTTCGCCTTCAGCGAGGCCATCTCGTTCCAGGTCATGTGCGACGACCAGGAGCAGGTCGACCGTTTCTGGTCGCAGCTGTCCGAGGGCGGCGAGCAGGGGCCATGCGGGTGGCTGAAGGACCGGTTCGGCGTGTCCTGGCAGGTCGTCCCGCGGGTGCTGCCGCAGCTGCTGCAGGAGTCGGATTCCGAGACGTCACAGCGCGTCATGCGGTGCATGATGGGCATGGGCAAGCTCGACATCGCGGAACTGGAGCGGGCCGCGGCTGCGCCGGCCTGAGCCCGTCGCGCCTGTTGCGGTGCGGCCCCGAACTGACTATCGTGCGCGCATGCCGAGGTACCTGGTCGAGCGCACGTTCACGGTCTCCATCGAGGACATGCCGCCGGTCGCGACGCGCTCCAAGCGAATCGTCAATACGGCGTTCCCGGAGATCACGTGGGAGCACAGCCACGTGGTCGTCCAGGACGACGGGCGCGTGCGCACCTTCTGCGTCTACGCGGCACCGGACGAGGAGATGGTGCGCGAGCACTCCAAGGAGCTGGGGGAGCACGTGATCGACGTCATCCACGAGATCGCGGGCGACGTCAGCCCCGAGGATCTGCCCGACTCGTAGAGGGCAGCGCGGCGGGCCGGTTCCCGGTTGCCGCCCTAGCCGTCCCCGCTGCCGACCGGCTCCGCCGGGTCGAAGTGGAAGTGCATCTGGTAGACGAGCGCGAGCCGCCGGCGGATGTCGCGCCGCGTCTCGGCATCCTCCGCCGTGACGAGGTCGAGCGCCTCCTTGTAGAGCCGCAGGGCGCGCTCCATCGCCCATCCGCGCTCGGCCTCCTCGGCCGCGGCGATGAAGTACCGGACGGCGCGCTCGCCCTCCCCGGCCTCGCGCCAGTGGCGCGCCATCTGCGTCACCGCCTCGCCCGCGCCGGGCGCGTGCGCCTCGAGGTATCTCGCCAGGTCGGCATGCAGCTCCTGGCGGCGTCCGCGCGGCAGCATGTCGTACGCGGCGTCGCGGATCAGCATGTGGCGGAAGGTGTACTGCTGCTCGCCGGTGATCGCCGAGACCGCCTCCCGGCGGATCAGGTCGCGGCGTTCGAGGGCGGCCAGGGTGTCGCCCAGGCTTGACGCGTCCTCGGCAAGGCGCTGCACCGGGCCGCGCCAGAACACCTTGCCCATCACGGCGGCGGCCAGCAGCACGGCTCGCTCCTCCGGCGGCAGCGCATCGAGGCGCGCCGCGACGATGCCGCGGATCGTGGTGGGCAGCGCGGCCGAGCTGCTGGCGGGCCGCTCCGCGAGCGTGGCCGCGAGCTGCTCGATGAAGAGCGGATTTCCCTCCGCCATCTCGGCGAACATGGCGGCCCGCCGCTCGCGCTCGCTCTCCTCGATGCCGCGCAGGACGTTGAAGGCCAGCGCCTGGGCCTCCGCGCCCTCCAGCGGCTGCAGCGGCATCGAGATGTAGCCGGGAAGGCCGCCGCCCCAGCCGGGCCGGTTGTCGAGCAGCTCCGGCCGGGCCAGCGTCAGCAGCAGCACCGGCAGGCCGTGCATGCGGCCGGCCAGCTCCTCGATCAGGTCGAGCAGTCCGCGGTCGGCCCAGTGGATGTCCTCGAACACGAGCACGGTCGGCTGCTCCGCGACGGTGGCCTGGATGAAGCAGCGCACCGAGAAGAACAGCGCCTCCCGGTCCTCGGCCACCATGTGCGGGTCGATGCCGAGGATCAGGCCCAGGTGCGCCGCCACCACCTCGGGATCCGGCACGCCCAAGCGGTCGCACTCCGCACGCAGCTTCGCCAGCACCACGTCCGGCTCGTCGTTCTCGAAGATGCCGGCCAGCTGCTTGACCTGCGTGGCGAAGCCGCCGTAGGCCATGCTCTCGCGGTAGGGGAGGCAGCGGCCGCGAACCGTCCGGCCGCCGTCCGCAGCCACCATCCGCCGGAACTCCGCGGCCAGGCGCGTCTTGCCGACCCCAGGCGGTCCCAGCACCGTGACGAGGTGCGGCGTGCCGGGAGCCGAGCGCTCCCAGACGCCCTTCAACATTGCGAGCTCGCCCACCCGGCCGACCAGCGGCGTGCGCGCCACGCCGTCGTCCGAGGCGAGCCGCTCCGCCAGCCACACCTCGACCGGCGCCTCCTTGCCCTTGGCGATCACCGGCTCCGCGCTGCTGTACTCGACCACCTGGTTGGTGCAGCGGTAGGTCTCGCCCCCGACCAGCACGCCGCCGGGAGGGGCGGCGGACTGGAGCCGCGCGGCCGTGTTGATCACGTCGCCTGCAACCATCGCCTCGCCCAGCTCCGGCCGGGCGCGCATCGTCACCAGCGCCTCCCCCGTGTTGACGGCCATGCGCACCTGCGTGCCCAGCGCCGCGCGCACCGACAGCGCCGCGCGGACAGCGCGCTCAGGGTCGTCGCCGTACGCGGTCGGCGCGCCGAAGACCCCGACCACCGCATCCCCGATGAACTTCTCGACCACGCCGCCGAACGACTCGATCTCCACGCGGACGCGGTCGTGGTAGGGCGCCAGGATCGCGCGGACATCCTCCGGATCCAGCGTCTCGGAGCGCGACGTGAACCCGACCAGATCGACGAAGATGACCGTGACGATGCGCCGTTCCTCGCGCGCGGGAGCCGTATCGCTCGCCATCGGACGGCCGCACGCAAGGCAGAACTGTGCGATCTGCGGATTGTCCTGGCCGCATGAGGCGCAGATGGTCATGAGGCGAGTCTACGACTCCTTTGCCCAACCGGTTTGTCGCGGGCCTATTTCGGGCTGACGGACGCCGGCGGCAGCGACGCCAGGCGAGCGACCGCATGCCGCCGCCAGATCGGCTGCAGCACCCCCCACCACAGCGCTCCGGCAGCGATCAGCGCGGCCAGTCCGGCCCACCGGTCGATGAGCAGGAAGCCGAGCAGCGCGGTCAGCCCGACGAGGCCGGTGCCGAGCCGGGCGAAGATCCGCATCTGTGTCTGCAGCCCGTTCAGGGCGGCCACCTGCTGGGTCGACAGCGTCGTCGCGTAGCTCCGCCCGCAGTCGCATGTGACCTCCTGACCGGCGAACGCCTGGCTGGTGCGCCCGCACTGGCAGCTGACGGTGATCGGCACGTTCATGCGCGCATTGTCGCCCGCCCCCTTGGCGACCGCCACTCCGACCGGTAGGATCGTGCCCCCTGTTCCGATCTCTGGGAGGTTCGCATGGCGGAAATCGCGGTAGACGATCGGCGATTGCTCAAGACGATGCACTGGTGGGACGGCTTCGTCGTCGGTCTCTGCAATCCCGGCTTCCTGCTCGCAGGCCTGGCCGGCTCGGTTGACACGTTGGGCCCGAAATGGGCCGCCATCATCTGGTTCTCTTCCTCCATCGTCGGCGCGTTGCAGGCATACATCTACGCCGAGCCCGCCACGATGTTCCCCGACAAGTCCGGCGGACTCTCGATGTACGCCAAGGAGGGCTGGCGGAAGTACTTCTCGCTGGCCGGTCCGCTGGCGACCTTCGGGTACTGGTTCGCCTGGTCGAGCGTGCTCGCCATCTACGGCGGCATCATCGGCACGCTGCTGATCACCCGCTTCTGGGCCACGGACTGGATCGGAACGTTCGTCTGGCATCTCGGGTTCTTCGACGTGTACGGCTACCGGCTGATCGGCCTCGTCTGCATCCTCATGTGCTTCGTGTTCAACGTGCGCGGCATGCGGCCGGCGGTCTGGTTCAGCTACGTGACGGGTGCGATGATGCTGATCCCTGTGCTGGCGCTCGCGATCGTGCCGTTCCTGAACGGCGACATCTCGAACCATGCGCTGAACCAGAACTTCATCTCGGCCTCGGTCTCGTTCTACGGCGGAACGCCGAGCACGTTCCAGAGCCTCGTGATGGGCATCGTCTGGTTCTGGGTGATCGGCTGGTCGTCCTACGGGCCGGAGGCGCCTGCCACGTTCGCGCCCGAGTTCATCGACACCAAGGACGACACCCGCAAGGCGCTTGCCTCAGCGGGGATCCTGAACTGCTTCCTCTGCCTGCTGCTGCCGCTGACGATCGTGGCCGAGCTTGGCACGGGGACGATTGCGAAGGACACGACCTACATCGCCTACCTGACGTCCGCGCTCGACAACACGGTCGGCTCGACGCTTGGCGGCCTGTTCGTCGTCTTCCTCAGCGCCGGACTGCTGCTCTCGATGAACACGGCCACGATGGACGGGTCGCGGGCGCTGTACGGCATGGCGAAGGAGGGGCTGACGGTCAAGCAGCTCGACCGGCTGAACCACTACCACGTGCCGGGCCGAGCCATGGCGCTCGACTGCATCCTCAACATCTGCCTGCTCTACTTCGCGCCCAGCCTGCTGTTCATCCTGGTCGCGGGCAACATCGGGTACGTGCTCTCGCACGTGTTCGCCCTGTCCGGCGTGCTGCTGCTGCGCCGCGACCGGCCCGACTGGCCGCGCCCGTTCCGCCTGGCCAGATACTGGGTGCCGGTGATCTGGGCGTGCCTGGCGGTGAACCTGATCGCGACCGTCTTCGGCGTGATCTGGATCAAGTACACCGGCTACCTGATCAAGGGCACCGACGTGACGGGGTACAGGACCGCGGCGATCGCCGTCGGCCTGGCCGCGCTGGCCGCGGGCGTGCTCGGGTACGTGATCGGCCAGTACCAGCACGGCAGGAAGTTCAGCTTCAAGGATCCGAGCGACGAGACGCCGTCGGCAGCGGCGTACGAGCTGCTCGGGCAGCCGGTGCCCGTCGTCGCGGGCGACTAGCTGCGGTGCATGTCACCCCGGGAGCCCGGCCGCGTGCCGGGCTCCCGGGCGTTCGCGCTACTCGCCGAGCTCCCAGGTGATCTGCTTGGTCTCGGTCATCGCGTCGAAGATCCACCCGGCCAGCTCGCGGCCCGACCCGGACTTCTTCGCGCCGCCGAACGGCGCCATCTGATCCCAGTAGTTCGTCGTCTCGTTGATGTGGACGGTGCCGTGGCGCAGCTCTTCGGCGTAGCGCCACGCGGCACGCAGGTCGTTCGTGAAGACCGCCGCGGTGAGGCCGAAGTCCGTCTCGTTCGCGATCCGCAGGGCCTCGTCGTCGTCCTCGAACGTCATGATCGGCGCGACGGGTCCGAACGTCTCCTCGCGGGCGATGCGCATGTCGCTGGTGACCCCGTCGATGATCGTCGGCTCGTGCAGCAGCCCCGCGTGGCCGCCGCCCATGACGACGCTCGCGCCCTTCTCGACCGCCTCCGCGATGTGCCCCTTGGTGCGGTTGAGCACCGCCTCGGTGCGCACGGGCCCCATGTCGGTCTCGTCGGCCGTCGGGTCGCCGGTCGTCAGCGCCTCCGCCCGCTCGCGCAGCAGCTGGATGAAGCGGTCCTTCACGGAGCTGTGGACGAGGATCCGCTCGGCGGCGGTGCAGCACTGCCCGGCCAGGTAGAAGCACCCGGTGATGGCCGCATCGGCGGCCTTGTCGAGATCCGCGTCGGCGCGGACGATCTGAGGGCCGTTGCCGCCCAGCTCGAGCACGCGGTTCTTGAGGGCGGCCTCGCGGGCGACCGCCTCGCCGGTCTCGACCGAGCCGGTGAAGACCACGCAGCCGACGTCGGGATGCTCGACCAGCGCCTTGCCCGCATCGCCGCGGCCGTGGACGAGGTTCACCGTGCCGGGCGGGAAGCCGGCGTCGTGCAGCAGCTCGACGAACTTCTCGGCGCAGAGCGGCGAGAACTCGGAGGGCTTCCAGACCGTGGTGCAGCCGATGGCAAGGCCGTAGACGATCGGGATGCCGGCGATGTCGACCGGGAAGTTCCACGGCGTCACCGCGGCGACCACGCCGATCGGCTCCTGTACGACCATGATCCGCTTGCTGCCCGTCCATTCCTGGGTCGAGGGCAGCACCTTGCCGGCGTAGCGCAGTGCGTCCTCCGACGCCCGGCGGAAATGGTCGACGGTGAACTCCTCCATCTCCTCGCGCGCCTCGCGGATCGTCTTTCCGACCTCGCGCGAGATCAGCTGTGCGATCTCCTCGTTTCGCTCCATGCAGAGATCGAAGGCCCGGCGGCAGAGCTCGACCCGGTGGCGCAGGGGCGTCTTTCGCCATGCGGGGAACGCGTCACGAGCGGCGGCGACCGCCCGGTCGATGTCCGCCGGCGCGGCCGCCTGGACGGTGCCGACCACCGTGCCGTCGTAGGGGCTGCGAACCTCGATCTCCTCGCCGTCGCCGGCGACCCACTCACCGTTGATGAACGCGCTGCGCGCGGTCGCGATCGCCATGCTTCCTCCTGGGATGGTGCCGGGTGTGCCGGCCAACTCTACTGCAGGGTGGACGGCGCTTCCGTGACGCCGCGAGGCAGCGCGGGCGGCGGCTGTGCGACGATGGCCGGGTGAACGGCCCGGCGTCACGCGGCGTCGTCCTGGCGGTCGACCAGGGCAGCTCGAGCACGCGCTGCGTGGCGTACGACGACCGCATGCGGGTGGTCGGGACGGCTGTGTCGCCGGTCGCGACGTCGCGGCCCGGCCCCGGGATGGTCGAGCACGATCCGGTCGCGCTCCTGGACGGCGTGCTGGCCGTGCTGGACGAGGCGCGCGCCGGGTCGGAGGTGGCTGCGGTCGGCATCGCGAACCAGACCGAGACGTTCGTGGTGTGGGACGCCGAGACGGGTGATGCGGTGTCGCCGCTGATCAGCTGGCAGGACCAGCGGGCCGAGCAGGAGGCGCGTGCGCGCGACGGGCATGCCGACGGGGTGACCGCACTGACGGGGCTCCCGCTCGATCCGACGTTCTCGGCGCCGAAGCTGGCGTGGCTGTTCGAGCGCGATGCCGGGCTGCTGCGGCGGGCCGAGCAGGGCGAGCTGCTCGTCGGCGACGTCGCATGCTGGCTTGCCTGGAAGCTGTCGGGCGGCGCTGCGCATGTGACCGAGCCCTCGAACGCGTCGCGCTCCCTGCTGCTGGACCTCGACGCGCTGCATTGGGACGCGTGGCTGTGCGACCTGTTCGGCGTCACCGGGACGATGCTGCCCGAGGTGCGCCGCTCGGATGCGCCCGGCGTGGGCACGAGCGGGGCCGTCGCCGGATTCGAGGCGCCGATCGCCGCGATGCTGGGAGATCAGCAGGCGGCGCTCTACGGGCAGGGCTGCACCCGGCCGCGGATGGCGGCGCTCACGCTCGGAACGGGCGCGTTCCTGTGGCTGAACGTTGGCCCAGAGCGTCCGGATCCGCCCGGCGGCGTGCTGGCCACGGCCGCCTGGGACACGGCCCGCGGCCGTGCGTACGCCCTGGAGGCGTTCGGGGCGAACGCCGGCAATGCGCTCTCGCTGCTGCGGCAGCTGGGGCTGCTCTCGGGCCCGCCGTCTCCAATGCCGGACTGGAGCCGCCGGCGCCCGGTGCTCGTCCCGGCCCCGGCCGGCCTCGGAACCCCGCGGTGGCACGGAGCCGACCGGATCACCCTGCTCGGCGCGGCCAGCACGACGACGGCCGGCGACCTGCACGGCGCGGCGGTGGCCGGCATCGCCCACCAGATCGTGGATGCGCTCGAAGCCCAGCACGCGGCCACGGCGATGGACGTGATCCGCGTCGGCGGTGGGCTGGCGGCGGACGCGTCGCTGCTACAGGCGGTTGCAGACCTGGCGGGGCTCGAGCTCGAGGTCTCGTCCCTGTTGGAGGCGAGCGCGCACGGCATCGCGGTGCTTGCCGCGGAGGCGGCCGGCGTGGTCGCTGAGGCTGCGGCCGCCCCGGCCGTTGCCCGGACGGTTGCCCCGCGGCTCGACGCAGACGGGCGCGAGCGCGAGCGCGACCGCTGGCGGCGGGCCGTGGACGTCCACGTCGGCGAGCGGGCGGCGGTGTGAGCGCCGGCGCGCTCGGGCCCGAGGCGCGCGAACGGGCCGTCCAGCGGTTTGGCGTCGAGCGGTTCGACATCGCCGTTGTCGGGGGAGGCATCACCGGCGTCGGGATCGCGCTCGACGCGGCGACGCGGGGGCTCTCCGTGGCGCTGGTCGAGGCCGGCGACATCGCCGGCGAGACGTCGAGCCGGTCGAGCAAGCTGATCCACGGTGGCCTGCGCTACCTCGAGATGCTGGACATCGGCCTCGTCCGCGAGGCGCTGTCCGAGCGCCGCCTCCTGCTCACCCGGATCGCCCCTCACCTGGTGCGGCCGGTGCCGTTCCTGTTCACGCTCACGCGGCGCGTCTGGGAGCGGCCGTACGTGGGCGCCGGGCTGCTGCTGTACGACTCGATGGGCGGAGCGCGGCACCTTCCGCGCGCGCGGCACCTGTCGCGGCGAAAGGCGCTGCGCGCGGCTCCGGCGCTTCGGCCCGACGCGCTGACCGGCGCGGTCGTGTTCCACGACTGCCAGGAGGACGACGCGCTTTACGCCGCGTACGTCGCGCGGACGGCCTCGGCGCACGGGGCGGCGATCGCGACGCGCATGCGGGCGGTCGGGGTCATGCGCGGCAGCGACGGCCGCGTCCAGGGGCTCGACCTGCGCGACGAGGAGTCGGGCGGGGGACTGGAGCTGCGGGCGCGGCACGTCGTGGCGGCGGTGGGAGGCGCCACGGACCGGTTCCTCGAGCTCGTGACGGGCCGTCCGTCGGAACTGCTCCGTCCGTCCAAGGGCATCCACCTGCTGGTGCCGCGGGCGGCGATCGCCGCGCGGCCGGGGATCTTCATGCGCACCGAGAAGAGCATCTTCCACGCGATCCCGTGGGGCGACGCCCACTGGCTGCTGGGAGACACCGACACCGCGTGGGACGGCGGCCCCGACGACGTGGTCGCCAGCGGGGCCGACCGCGACTACGTGCTGGACAAGATCAACAGCGTGGTGCGAACACCGGTCAGGGCCGAGGACGTGTGCGGGGTGCTCGCCGGCCTGCGGCCGCTGGTCGCCGCCGGCGGGGGCGACGACACCACGAAGCTGTCACGGAGCCACCGCCTGTTCCGGCCGGCGGACGGGATGACCGCGATCGCGGGCGGGAAGTACACGACGTACCGCGTGATGGCGCGTGACGCGGTCGACGCGGCTGCCCGTGACCTGAGCGGCGCGGCGCCGTCGCGCACGGAGGAGGTGCCGCTGGTGGGTGCGGAGGGCGCGGGGGCGGGGGCGCCGGCCCGCGTCCCGGACGAGCACGCGGCGCTGCTTCGGCGACGTCACGGAGGGTGCGCGGAGGAGGTGGCCGCTCTGGCGGCGGGCGACTCCGAGCTGGCGGTGCCGATCGCGGGTGCAGAGCGCTATCTGCGCGCCGAGGCGGTGCACGCCGTCACGCACCAGGGCGCGCGCGACCTGGACGACGTGCTCGCGCGGCGGATCCGCATCGCGCTCGAGGTGCCGGATCAGGGGCGCACCGCGGCGGCGGACGTGGCGCCGTTCGTCGGCCGCGCGCTGGGATGGTCGGCGGCCGAGACGGCCGAGCGGGTCGCGTCCTACGTGCGCCTGCGCGACGCGGGGGCAGCGGCGCTCGAGGCGCGGACGGACGCGGACGCACGCGCCCGGTTCGCGGCGATCCTCGCCGGTGCGCCGCCGCACCCGCCGAACGGCCGGTAGCACTGACGCCTGACATGTCGCGATGGCGTGACGGGCGGCTCCGTGGTTTCCCGAGGGAACGGCCCGGCGCATCCCCGATGGCCGTCCGGTGGTGCCGTGCCACGCTGCCGGTATGGCACACACACAGGACATCGACGAGGTCGTCGGCCCCACGGCGGATGACCTCCGCGACCTGGCCGTCCGCCGGCTCAAGAAGCGGCGGGACTTCCACGCGCACCTCTTCGCCTACGCCGTCATCAACGCGATGGTGTGGGCGATCTGGGCGATCACCGGCGACGGATATCCGTGGCCCGCCTGGCTCACGCTGGGATGGGGCATCGGGTTGATCTTCAACGCGTGGGACGTCTTCATGCGGCGGCCGATCACGGAGGACGACATCCGGCACGAGGTCGACCGGCTCTCGCGCCCGACCTGAGTCAGGCGCGCGCACCCGGCCCGTAGGCGAGGCGCAGCAAGCGCCCCTCGGCGAAGCGCTCGGCGCGCAGCTCCGAGACGTCGATCGGCGGCGTCCGGCCGGTCACCTCGGCCGCGATCACCTCCCCGACCGCGGGCGAGAGCTTGAACCCGTGCCCGCTCCACCCGGCCGCCAGGTACAGCCCCTCGATGCCCGGGCAGGGCCCGATCACGGGGTTCCAGTCGGGTGTCACGTCGTACGGCCCGGCGAATCCGCGCACCAGCGAGAAGTCGGCCAGCCCCGGGTAGCGTTGCCGCAAGCCCGTGCGCACCGCGTCGAGGTACCCCGGCGACAGAGCGTGATCGCAGTCGTCCGCGCGCTCGAGCCGGTCCTCGCCGGCATACGCGACGGCGCAGAACTGGCGGCCGCGGTCAGGCCGCACCACGACGTTGCTGACGGCGTCCGACACCACCGCGGAGGGGAGCGGGCCGCCCGGCGCCGTGCGGAGGATCGCGACCTGCAGGCGCCGCAGCTCGATCGGCAGCCGCGCGCCGAGCGGCTCGAGCAGGTCGTTCGCCCAGGCACCGGTCGCGAGCACCACCCGCCCCGCCGCCACGCGGCCGGCGTCGGTCTCCACCCCGGTCACCCGGCCGTGCTCGACGGTGACCGCGCGCACCGTCGTCCCGAGGTGGTGGCGCAGCCCGCGCGACGCGGCGGCGGCGAACCAGCCGAGGCACATCTTCTGCGCGTCGGCGAACCCCCCGTCCGGCTCGTACGCCGCGCCCGCCACACCGGCCGTCGACAGCTCCGGGTCGATGTCCGCGATGTCGCCCGGGTTCAGAAACCTCGTGTCCAGGCCGACCCCGGCGAGCATCTCGACGTTGCCGCGGCAGGCATCGACCAGGCGGTCCGGCACCGTCAGCAGGTACCCGCAGCGGACGTATCCCGCGTCGGCCACGCCTACCTCGTCGGCCCAGTTCGCGATCGTCCGCGAGCCGGCCATTGCGAGGCGGGCGACCACGGCGTTCGAGTAGTGCCGCCGCACCATCGAGAACGACCGCCCGGAGTCGCCCGACCCGGGCCACGAGCGGTCGAAGATCGCCACCGTTCCCGCGCCGTCACGGGTCAGGGCGTGCGCCGTCGCCAGCCCGACGATGCCGGCGCCGATGATCGCCGTGTCGACCGTCTCGCGCACCCGGCAAACCTACCAGTCACAGCCGGGTACCAAATCGACATATTTGACATTTGGTATGAGATTCGGTACGTTCGGGGATGATGCCGCCAAGCTACGACTACGGCTTCTTCTCATACGAGTCCAAGGACGACTTCCTGAACCGCTCGCGCGAGTTCTGGAACCCGGACAAGACGGACTTCTGGCAGGACGCGGGCGTCGATCTCGTGATTGACCGCCGCGAGGGCTACTTCTTCTGGGACATGGCCGGCCGCCGGTTGATCGACCTGCACCTGAACGGCGGCACCTACAACCTCGGCCACCGCAATCCCGAGCTGATCGCCACGCTCGAGCAGGCGATGGCCCGGTTCGACATCGGTAACCACCACTTCCCCGCGCTGGCCCGCACCGCGCTCGCCGAGGCGCTGGTCAAGACGTGCCCGCCGAACATGCGGCGTGTCATCTACGCAGCGGGCGGGGGCGAGGCCACCGACATCGCGATCAAGACCGCGCGCCACACGCGCCAGCGGCGCAAGATCGTCTCGATCGTCAAGGGTTACCACGGCCACACCGGCCTGGCCGTCGCAACCGGCGACGACCGCTTCTCGAAGCTGTTCCTCGCCGACCGGCCCGAGGAGTTCGTCCACGTCCCGTTCAACGACCTGGCCGCGATGGAGGAAGCCCTGCGCGGAGGCGACGTCGCCGGCGTGCTGCTCGAGACGATCCCCGCCACGTACGGCTTCCCGCTCCCCGAGCCCGGCTACCTCCAGTCCGTGAAGCGGCTCTGCGAGCGGTACGGCGCGCTCTACATCGCCGACGAGGTGCAGACGGGGCTCATGCGCACCGGCGAGATGTGGGGCATCACCAAGGCCGCGGTCGAGCCCGACATCATGGTGGTCGGCAAGGGCATCACCGGCGGCATGTACCCGATCGCGTGCGTCGTCGTCTCGGAGGAGTGCTCCGCGTGGCTGAAGGAGGACGGCTTCGGCCACATCTCGACCGGCGGCGGCGCCGAGCTCGGCTGCATCGTGGGGCTCAAGGTGCTCGAGATCTGCGGCCGGCCGGAGGTGCGCTCGATGGTGCACTACATCGCCGACCGGTTCGGCCAGGGGCTCCGCGCCATCCAGGCCGCGTACCCGGACTGGTTCGTCGGCATCCGCCAGGACGGCGTGGTCATGGGGCTCGAGTTCGACCATCCGCAGGGCGCGAAGATGGTGATGAAGCACCTCTACGAGAACGGCGTCTGGGCGATCTTCTCGACGCTCGACCCGCGCGTGCTGCAGTTCAAGCCGGGCATCCTCCAGGGCCCCGAGCTGGTGGATGAGACGCTCGACCGCACCGAGGTGTCGATCGGCCAGGCGCTGGCCGAGCTGCGCACCGGCCGGGTGGCGGCGGGGGTGTCATGAGCGAGCGCGCGGCCGAGACACCGGGCGCTCCGCGCGCCCGCATGATGCTCCAGCGGGCGCACTGGGCGGCGACCGCCTTCGCGGCGTACGACCGCGACCGCACCCGCCGCATCGTCGATGCGGTGGCCGACGAGGCATACCGAAACGCGGAACGGTATGCCGAATGGGGCGTCCGCGAGACCGGCATGGGCGTGGTCGAGCACAAGCGCCGCAAGAACGAGGCCTGCTCGCACGGCCTGGTCGACTGGTACGGCGGGCACGACTACGTGAGCGCACGGGTCGACGCCGAGCGCAAGATCGTCGAGCTGCCGCGCCCCGCCGGGGTGGTGCTCGCGCTGACGCCGTCGACGAACCCGATCGCGACGGTCTACTTCAAGGTGCTGCTCTCGCTGATGACGCGAAACGCGGTCGTGGTCAGCCCGCATCCGCTTGCGCGCGAGGTGTCGGTCGATGCCGTGCAGCACCTGGCTCGCGCGGCCGTGGCCGCGGGTGCGCCGGACGGCTGCATCCAGGTGGTGGAGGAGCCCACCATTCCCCTGATCGAGGCGCTGATGAGCGACGCGACGACGGACGTGATCCTCGCCACCGGCGGGGTGGCCGTCGTGCGCGCGGCCTACCGTTCCGGGAACCCGGCGATCGGTGTCGGTCCGGGCAACGTCCCGGCGCTGGTCGACCGCACCGCGGACCCGGCGCAGGCGGCGCGGCACCTCGCCGAGTCCAAGGCGTTCGACAACTCGATCCTGTGCACGAACGAGTCGTGTGCGATCGTCGAGGAGCCCGTCTACGACGCGTTCGTCCGCGAGCTCGGCCGGCACCACGCGCACGTGCTCGACGAGGAGGGCGCCGCCGCCGTGCGCGACGCGCTGTACCCGGACGGGCGCATGCGCGTCGACCTGGTCGGGAAGGATGCGACCGTGCTTGCGGCCGAGGCGGGCGTACGCGTCCCGCCGACGACGAGGGTGCTGGTCGCGCCGTTCGGTCTGGTCGTCCCCGAGGAGCCGCTCGCCCGCGAGAAGCTGTTCCCGCTGCTCGGGCTCGTGAAGGTGCCGGACGCCGGCCGGGGCATCGCGGCCGCGCTGGCCATGCTGCGGATCGGCGGCGCAGGCCACTCCGCCGTCATCCACTCGACCGACGCGCGCACGATCATGGCCTACGGCGCCGCTGTCCGCGTCCTCCGCGTCGCCGTGAACGTCGGCGGCAGCACGGGGTCGGCGGGCCTGGACACCAACCTGGCGCCGACGATGACGATCGGCACGGGGTTCTACGGGCGGTCGTCGCTCGGCGAGAACCTGGAGCCCCGGCACCTCGTCAACTTCACGCGGATCGCGTACGCGAGCGACCCGGCGGAGGCGTTCGGCGACTTCGCCGGTCTCGAGCCGTGGAGCGCCGCGCCCGAGCCGGCGGTGGCTGCGCCGGTGCCCTCGTTCGAGGCCGGGCTGGCGCGCGAGGAGATCCGCCGCGTCGTCCTCCAGGAGCTGCGGGAGCTGGTGCGACGCTGATGGCAGAGCTGCGCTCGTTCATCTTCATCGACCAGATGCAGCCGCAGACCATGTGCTATCTCGGCTCCTGGATCCGCGGCCGCCTGCCGCGTACCGGCGTCGCCGCGCAGATCATCGAGATCGCGCCCGGTCTCGACATTGAGCCGCTCACCGACGTCGCGCTCAAGTCGACCGAGGTGCAGGCCGGCATCCTCATCGTCGAGCGCCAGTTCGGCTACCTCGAGATCCACTCCCGCTCGACGGCGGCCGTGCAGGCAGCGAGCGAGGCGGTGCTGACGGCGCTCGGCGCGACGCCCGACGACGCCACGAAGCCGCAGATCCTGGCGTCGGAGCTGATCACGCGCATCGACCACCAGCACGCGTTCCTGATCAACCGGAACAAGCTCGGCTCCATGGCGCTGCCGGGCGAGTCGCTGTTCGTGCTGGAGATGCAGCCGGCCTCGTATGCGATATTGGCAACGAACGAGGCCGAGAAGGCCGCGCGGATCAAGGTGGTCGACTACCGGATGATCGGGGCGACCGGGCGGGTGTATCTGGCCGGGCTCGAGGCCGACGTCCGCACCGCCGGGGACGCTGCGGTCGCCGCGCTGGGAGGTGTCGCATGACCGGCGGCGAGGAGAACCTGCTGCGCAACGTGACGCGGGAGATGCTGGCCGAGGTGCTGCCCGGGCTGCTCGAGGAAGCCCTCGCCGGCCCGCGCGAGCCGAACGGCAACGGCCACACGACGTGGCACACGACGACGCCGGCGGGCGGAGCGACGGACGTGTCGCAGGCGGTGCCCCACGACCCGCCGGGCGACCCCGTCGCGCAGGTGCCGGCGCCGCCGATCGCGGCGGTGCACCGGCCGCCCGGCTGGCAGGCCCAGGCGCCCGGTGAAAAAAAACTGCCTGGCACCTTTTTTTCACCCTCGCCTTCGGCCACACCTGCCTCAGCGCCCGACGGCGCCGATGTCGAGCAGGTCACCATCCGCTCGGATGCTGACCTCGACGCGTTCGTCCGGCAGCTCTCGCGGCGGCTCGAGAACCCGAAGGATCGCATGGACATCATCTCCGGCCGCCTGCGCTTCTCGCTCGCGGGCGGGGGAGCGTCGCAGGCGCCGGGCGCGGGCCCGGTCATGCGCATCGAGAAGGGCGCGGTCACCGAGCGCCACGTCCGCGAGGCGGCCGAGAAGGGTGCGCGCCTGGTGCTGGCTCCCCGCGCGGTGCTCACGCCCATGGCCCGCGACCGTGCGCGAAGCCTGGGAGTCGAGATCGAGAAGGAGCGGCGATGCTGAGAGCCACCGTGACGGGCTCAGTCTGGGCGACGAAGCGGATCGACAACGTCCCCCACGGGGCCTTTCTCGAAGTCGAGGTCGAGGGCGGTGCCAGGATGGTCGCCTTCGACGTGCTCGGCAGCGGCGTCGGCGAGCGGGTGCTCGTCGCCAGCGGATCGGTCGCATCGGGCTGGTTCCAGGACCATCCCCCGATCGACGCGCTGATCATCGGCTCGATCGACGAGCAGCGAACCACCGCGCCGTCCGGCGCATGACAGGAGGATCGTTATGGCAGACCACGCACTCGGCATGATCGAGACCAAGGGGTACGTGGCGGCCCTTGCCGCCGCAGACGCCATGGTGAAGGCGGCCAACGTCAGCATCGTCGGCCGCGAAGAGGTGGGCGACGGGCTCGTGTCGGTCGTCATCCAGGGCGACGTCGGCGCCGTGAAGGCGGCGACCGAGGCGGGCGCCGAGACGGCGTCGACGGTCGGCGAGATCGTCTCCGTCCACGTGATCCCGCGGCCCCATCCCGACCTCGACCGCCACTTCGTCCACCAGCACGCGAACGCATAGGTGAACGCGGCACCGGACACCGCGGTCCAGCTGCGGGTCTACCTGCCGATCCCCCGCCTGGGGCGGCAGTTCGCGGCCTACCTGGGCACGCCCACCCGTGCGCGCGGCTACCCGCCGATCGAGGGCGACAACGCGCTGATCATCGAGGTCGCGCCGGCGCTCGCGATCGAGCGGATCACGGACCTGGCGTTGCGGTCGGTGCCCGAGGTCGAGCCGGGCATCCTCTACGTCGAGCGGCAGTTCGGCGTGCTCGAGGTGCACCACGCCGAGCAGGAGCTGGTCGACCGCGCCGGGCAGGCGATCCTCGACGGGATCGGCGCGACGCCCGCAGACGCGCTGCGACCGAATATCCTCTACGCCGACGTCATCGAGGACATCACCGATCAGCATGCCGTCATCATCAACCGCAACCGCGACGCGTCCATGGTGCTCCCCGGCGAGACCCTGCTCGTCTACGAGGTCACGCCGGCCCTGTTCGCCGCCGTCGCGGCCAACGCCGCCGAGCGGGTGGCGCCGGAGGCGACGCTCGTGATCGTGTCGATGATCGGCGCCGCCGGCCGCATCTACATCAGCGGCGACCGCGACAGCGTTGTCCGGGCGGGCGACGAGATCGCGCGCGTGCTGCAGTCCGTGGAGGGCCGTGAGCACTGACCAGGCGGCGATCGACGAGCTGGCGCGCGCGGCGCTCGAGCCGTACGGGCTCGACCCCGGCTCGTCCGTCGACCTGATCAACGTCTCCGAGAACTGGACGTACCGGATCGACACGCCGGCCGGCGGGCGGTACGCGCTGCGGGTGCACCGGCCCGGATACCACACGGCCGACGAGATCGAGTCGGAGCTGCGATGGATCGACGCGCTCCGCGAGGACGGCGCGGTCGAGACGGCGCATGCGGTGCCGGGCGCCTCCGGTGCGCGCGTGTGCCAGGTGACAACGCCGTCGCTCGGCGAGCGGAACGTCGTGCTGTTCGAGTGGCTGACGGGGGAGATGCCGGACCCCGAGGGGCACGACCTGCTGCCCGGATTCCGGACGCTCGGCGCGGTGTCGGCTCGGATGCACGCGCACGCCCGCGCGTGGACGCTGCCGGGAGCGTTCCGGCGGTTCTCGTGGGACTACGAGACGACGCTCGGCGCGGCCGGTCACTGGGGCCGCTGGCAGGACGGGCTCGGCATGGATGCCGGGGCGCGCGACGTGCTGGGGAGGCTGGATCGTGTGCTCCGCCGCCGGCTGGAGCGGTTCGGCACCGGCGCGGAGCGGTTCGGGCTCGTGCACGCCGACATCCGGCTCGCCAACCTGCTCGTGGACGGCGACCGGGTGCGCGTGATCGACTTCGACGACTGCGGCTTCTCGTGGTTCATGTACGACTTCGCGACCACCGTGTCGTTCATCGAGGACCACCCGCAGGTGCCCGAGCTGAAGCAGGCCTGGGTGGAGGGATACCGGTCGGTGGCGCCGCTGTCGGGGGAGGACGAGTCGGAGCTGGACACGTTCGTCATGCTGCGCCGGCTGCTGCTGGTGGCATGGATCGGCTCGCACCACGAGTTCGCGACCGAGGCGGCCGAGCTGGGCGCCGGGTTCACCGAGGGCTCCTGCCACCTGGCGGAGCGCTACCTGTCCACCCATTCCTAGGAGGAGCTGCTTGATGTTCACGCCGGTCGAGGGGCGCACGGTGATCGTCACGGGAGGCACCAAGGGCATCGGCAAGGGGATCGCGACGTCGTTCCTGAAGGCGGGGGCGAACGTCGTCGTGACGGGGCGCGACGCGGCGGCCGGCGAGGCGGCGACGCGGGAGCTGAGCGGGCTCGGCGGGCAGGTGTCCTACGTGCAGGGCGACGTGGCCAGGGCGGCGGACTGCGAGCGGGTCGCGGCGGAGGCGGTCGAGCGGCACGGCGGGATCGACGTGCTGTGCGCGAACGCCGGCATCTTCCCCGACTCGAAGCTGATGGACATGACCGAGGACGAGATCGACCGGATCTTCGCCACCAACGTGAAGGGCACGATGCTGAGCGTGAAGGCGTGCGTGCCTGCGCTCGAGCGCAGCGGCCATGGGCGGGTGATCGTGACCAGCTCGATCACCGGGCCGTTCACGGGGTTCCCGGGCTGGTCGCACTACGGCGCGACGAAGGCGGCGCAGCTCGGCTTCATCCGCACGGCGTGCATCGAGCTGGCGAAGCGAAGGATCACGATCAACGCTGTCCTGCCTGGCAACGTCATCTCGGAAGGGCTCGACGAGCTGGGGGAGGACTACCGCAAGCAGATGGAATCCTCGATCCCGCTGGGCAGGCTCGGGGACGTGTCCGAGATCGGCGCGACGGCGCTGTTCCTGGCGACGGACGAAGCCGGGTACATCACCGGGCAGACGATCGTCGTCGACGGCGGGCAGACGGTGCCGGAGTCGCTGATGGCCCTGCAGGCGGTGTAGTGGCGCGGCCGGGCGATCCGGTGCCCGGGGCGCCGGGTGGTCTGGCGCCGCTCGGGCCGGCGGCCGCGGCGCTGCGCGACCGGCTGGCGGCCGAGATCGCGGGCGGCGTGCAGACGGCGGGACAGCGCCTGGGCGCGGAGCGGGAGCTGGCGGAGCGGCTCGGGGTGAGCCGCTCGACGCTGCGGGCGGCGCTCGACGCGCTCGAGACCGAGGGCGCGGTGCACCGGGTGCGGGGCCGGTCGGGCGGCGTGTTCGTGGCGGAGCGGCGTGTCGAGCGCGACCTGACGAGCCTGGCGGGCCTGCCGGCCTACCTGCGGCGGCAGGGGTTCCAGTCGAGCGCGCGGGTGCTGTCGACCGCGACGCTCGGAGCCGATGACGAGACGGCCGCGGCGCTCGGGCTCCAGGAGGGCGCGCTCGTGCTCGAGGTTGTGCGCGTGCGGCTGGCGGACGGCAAGCCGATCTCGCTCGAGCGGGCGCGGTTCCCGGCGCACCGGTTCCCCGGCCTGCTCGACCGCTCGCTGGGCGGGTCGATCTACGACATGCTCGAGGGCGAGTACGGGCTCAGCGCCGGCGAGGCCGAGGAGCGGGTCGAGGTCGTGGGCGCAACGGCGGCCGAGGCGCGCGTGCTCGAGCTGCGGCCCGGTGCGTCCCTGGTCGCGATCGGGCGGACGGCATGGGATGCCGAGGGCGAGGCGTTCGAGCACTCACGCGACCTGTTCCGGGCCGACCGCGTGCGGATCGTGGTGCGCGTGCGCGGGCGGACGCCGGCGGCGCTGGGATCGTCGGTCGAGGTGGTCTAGGAGCCCGGGCGCGTCGCGCGCCAGGCGGCCTGCGAGCGGGCAACGCAGCAGCCGCGGCCGACGCGGCAGAGGGCGCGGTCGGCGCGACGGAGGGCTCGGATCAGGCGCGGTAGCACAGATCGGCATGCTACATCCGCCACCCACTCATTGGAGACCAAGTCGTTCGAATGGGTTGTGATGCGATCGGCGCACGGCTGTGACGGCATTCGGGATGGTTGGGCGAGGCGGCCCGCCACCCCACCCCCCGGGTGACCAAGTCGATCGCGGGGGCTGCCCGCCGTTCGGCACCGACTTGTTGCATCTCGCCCCACGTTCGTGATGGCTCGCGCCGTGGGATACTCGCCGCCGTGGCGGAGCACGAGATCACCCGCGACATGCCGACGCACCGGCGCTGGGACGAGACGATCGAGCCGGTGCTGCGTGTGCAGCCCGGCGACGTGATCGACGTCGAGACCGACGACTTCGCCGGCGGCCAGATCGTCCGCGACTCGACGTCCGAGGACCTGCTCGCGCTCGACTTCAACCAGATCTATCCGCTGGCCGGCCCGATTCACGTCGAGGGCGCGGAGCCGGGCGACGCGTTGGCGGTCGAGCTGCTCGAGTTCCAGCTGCCGGAGTGGGGGTGGGCGATGATCGGCCCCGGCTTCGGCCTGCTCCCGCCCGGTGAGCTCGACCAGCCGCACCTCAAGGTCTTCGACCTCACCGAGGGCGACACCACCACCTTCGCCCCGGGCGTCCGCATCCCCGTCGAGCCGTTCTGCGGCACGACCGGCGTCCCGCAGGCCGGCATGCGCGATGTGCCCGTCCCGCCGCCGCACCGCGGGGGCGGCAACATCGACCTGCGTCACCTGACCGCGGGCGCGACCCTCTACTTGCCCGTCGGCGTGCCGGGGGCGCTCCTGTCGATGGGCGATGCCCATGCCGCGCAGGGGGACGGCGAGGTCGCCGTGTCCGGCATCGAGTGCCAGATGCGCACGACCATCCGCGTGACCGTGGAAAAGGGCATGCGCCTCCGCTCGCCGGCGCTGCGCCGGCCGGCCGGATCGCTCACCCCGCGCGTCGACGCCGGCGGGTGGTTCGCCACGACCGGCGTCGAGGCCGACCTGATGGAGGCGGCACGCGAGGCGGTGCGCGGGATGATCGACCATCTCGAGCAGCGCCGTGGCCTGTCGCGCCAGGACGCCTACATGCTGTGCTCGCTCGCCGGCGACCTCAAGATCACCGAGGTCGTCGACGCGCCGAACTGGATCGTCTGCTGCTTCATGCCGGACGCCGTCTTCACAGGGCAATGAGAAGGGGCGCCCCGCGGGGCGCCCCTTCGTCACGCTACGGATCCGGACGCGGCTCAGCCGGGAGCCTGATCCATCCCCTGGTTGATCATGCGGCCGATCGTCTCGTACTTCGCCCGGTCGCTCGACTTCAGGTAGAACGCGTACCCGACGCCACCGAGGAAGACCAGCACGTCGATGATCACGAGGTACCACGCGTAGTGGTAGCCCGCCCCCAGGAAGTCGATCTTGTCGATCGCCACGGCCAGCACCGCCAGCTGGGCCACGAGGCCGATCAGCGGTGCGATCGTGTGGTTCCAGAGCCTGTGCTCCGCCGGGTGGTGCGTCCGGAAGTAGTTCCAGATCGCGATCGAGACCAGCGCCTGGACGAACAGGATGATCACGACGCCCATGAAGGCCGCCAGCCCGTACAGCTGCACGTAGGCCTGCGAGGTGGCCGCGTCCGAATCCTTCGCCGTGTCGGTGAAGAACTTGAACGCCAGCACGATCAGCGCCGCGATCACCGACTGGGCGGTCGAGGCGATGTGCGGGCTGCGGTGCTTCGCGTGCGTGCGCCCGAGCGCGGTCGGAAGCACCCGCTCACGTCCGAGCGAGTAGAGGTAGCGCGCGGTCGTGTTGTGGAACGCCATCCCGCATGCGAACGAGCCGGTGATGATCAGGTAGCTCATCGCGTCGCGCAGGAACTCGTTGCCGAAGTGCTTCGCGGGATCCAGGAAGAACCCGGACGCATTCGTCTGCGCCTGGAGGGCCGCTGCCGCCGTGGTCGCGTAGCTCGAGAGCGCCGCCCACGACGTGATCGTGTAGAAGACGCCGAGGCCGATCACCGAGATGTACATCGACATCGGCACGATCCGCTTCGGGTCCTTCGACTCCTCGCCGTAGTTCGGCGCCATCTCGAAGCCGACCCACGACCAGAAGGCGAAGAACACGCCCACCGCCCATGCCCCGGCCGCGAAGTCCGTCCCGCCGACACTGCCGCTGTGCAGGTTCTTGAACGCGTTCAGCGGGTTGATCGCGGCGGCCTGGATGTTCTCGCCGCCGTGCCCGAACACCACGATGTCGAACACGGTCAGTGCCAGCACCTCGCAGATCAGCGTGATTCCCAGCACCCGGGCCGAGAGGTGCACGTCGAAGTACGCCAGCACGCCGATCAGCACCACCATGAATAGCGCCACCCAGACCCAGTCGGGGTGGTAGCCGTACTGGCCGAGCTTCAGCACCGCGAAGTATGCGAAGCCGCCGCACAGCGAGGCCTCGAACACCGAGTACGCCACCGCCGAGGCCAGCCCGGCGGCCATGCCCAGCTCACGGCCGAGGCCGTGGCTGATGAAGCTGTAGAAGCCGCCGGCCGCCGTGACCTTGCGGGCCATGGAGACGTAACCGACCGAGAAGATGGCCAGCACCACGGTCGCGAACGCGAACCCGGCGGGCGTGCCGACGCCGTTGCCATAGCCGACCGACAGCGGCGTGTTGAACAGCATGGCCGAGATCGGCGCCGCGCCGGTCACGGTCAGGAAGAGAACGCCCATGAGGCCGACTGCGCCTCCATGGAGCTTGTGCAGGTCGTCTCGCTGCGAGACGTCCACACTTTCGACGACCGGAAGCATCCCTTCGTGATGCTCGCTGGCACCAGGATGATGCCCATGTCCTTCCACGATTCCTCCTTTGCAGAGACAGGTCCCCCCGGCGGTCAGTGCCCGGCGACCACCTCCTCGGGACGGCGCTCCGGCGCGGCCTCCCCGGCCCCCGCCAGCGCCTCGACCAGCATCCGCTCGACCGCCGCCTTCCACTCGCCCTGGCGGACGTGGACGCGGTCGGGCACGAGCCGCCGGCGCTCGATGTCGGCGTACCGGCTCTTCGCCAGCTGGTCGAACGCACCGATCGCCCGCACGACGATGCCGTAGTCGCCGGGGCCCACGAAGCTGCCGATCCAGTCGCCCGGCCGGCCCTCGTCGCTGAAGACGCCCTCCTCGACGCCCTGCCAGTAGGCGTGCTGGAACAGACACCCGGCGATGCCCTGGTCGGTCCAGCAGCCGGCCGTCACGGCCCGATCGCCCCGCTGGATGCCGCGCAGGGCGAGCTGCAGCAGCAGCCGGCCGCGCTCCGAGCCTGCCAGCACGTCGAGATCGTGGCGCAGTTGGCGCTCCTCTGCGGTCATTCCGTCACCTTCCCGGTTCGCGTTGGGCGCCGATTGTGCCACCGCGTGGCAGAGGTGACAAGGATCTCCATCGCATTCACCGCGAAGCGACCGCCGCGTCGAGCGCGCCGCGCAGCTGGTCGGGCAGCGGCGCGCCGGGAATCAGCACGCCGTCGAGCGCGGCCGTGCCGATCGTGAACGCCCAGACGCCGCGCTCCGCAAGCGCCTGGATGCGAGCCGGGGAGTCGACCGACCCGGCCGCGATCACCGGCAGCGAGGTGGCGTCGACCACCGCCTCGACGAGCGCATCGACGTCGCCGTCGTAGCGGTAGGCGAGCAGGTTGATGCCGTCGACGCCGAGCTGCTCGGCCCGCCGCGCGTCCTCGGCGATCTCGTCGATCGACCCGCGCAGGAGGCATGGATGTCCGACAATCTGCCCAACGTAGGGGAAGAAGCGAATGCCCGTGCCGGCCAGGATCTCCTGCACCGGCTCGATCAGCGTGCCGCCGATCAGGAAGTCGGGAGCGATCTCGGCAGCCGCCCGCGCGGACGCCAGCGTCGCCTCCTCGCTCTCGGACACCACCTCGAGGTGCGTGGTATGGCCATTGCGCTTGATGTCATCCATCAGGGCGGCCAGCTCCTCGCGGGGCAGGCCGACGTCCTTGCAGCCGACATGCCGGACGCCCGTGTCGGCGATCGACGCGTAGACCTCGCGCGCGTTCGGAAGGGTCTTGTCGTCGCGCGTCAGCATGAAGATGAACTCGATCACTGCCCCTCCAAGTTGTATGACAACTCGGCTATGATATCGCGCCGACCGGCGAAATGTGTGACGACTGGAGGATTCGTGCGAGCAGCCATCTGGCAGGGCCCCGGCGAGATGACGGTGGGCGACGTGCCCGACGCAACCTGTCCCGACGACGGGGTGCTGCTCCGCGTCACGGCGTGCGGCATCTGCGGCACGGACGTCCGGTCGTTCTACAACGGCGACCGCCGCATCTCGCCGCCGTGGGTGCTCGGTCACGAGATCAGCGGCGAGCTGGTCGCGATCGGCGCGCGGGCGGCCGGCGAGGTGGAGGCGCTCGGCCTCTCGGCCGGCGACCACGTTCACTGCATCTCGACGCTCTGGTGCGGCGTCTGCCGGATGTGCCGCAGCGGCAACGAGCACCTGTGCGTCCGCGGCGAGCTGATGGGGTTCGATCACCAGGGCGCGTACGCCGAGCTGGTCGCGATCCCGCAGATCGCGCTCAAGAACCTGTTCCGCATCCCCGACGGGCTGTCCGACGAGCACGCGACCTTCGCGGATCCTCTCAGTGACGCGATCTGCGGGCACAAGGACATCTCGATCGGCCTCGACGACGCCGTTGCGGTGATCGGGGCCGGCCCGGTCGGCACGGCGCATGCCGCCATCGCCCGACTGGAGGGCGCCGGCGAGGTGATGCTACTCGAGACCGCCGCCTCACGGCTCGACCTTGCGCGCGAGATCCTCGGCGACGACCGCATGCGCTACATCGACACCTCCGACGCGGACGGGATCGCGGCCGTCCGTGCTGCGACGGAGGACATCGGCGCGGACGTCGTGATCGTTGCCTGCTCGAGCGACATCGCGCAGGAGCAGGCGATGGAGATGGCCGCCCCGCGGGGACGCGTGCTGTTCTTCGGCGGCCTGCCGAAGGGCACGACGCACATGCGCTTTCCGTCCAACATCCTGCACTACCAGGAGGTGCAGGTGCACGGGTCGTACGCCTCGCGGCACCGCGACCAGGTGCATGCGCTCGACATGCTGGCCAAGGACATCGGCGGGATCCGCAACGTGGTCTCGCGCGTTGTCCCGCTCGACGACGCGCCGGTGGCGTTCCCGAGCATCCGCGCTGGCGAGGTGCTGAAGGTCGTCGTCGACCCCGCGGCGTAACGGGGCCGCCCCATGCCGAGTCGCCTCTCACTCCGCCACTCGATCGCCAGCGGCCTTCGCCGTCGCGTCGCGGCCGGCGATCTGTCGCCCGGCGAGCGGCTGCCCAGCGAGCCGGAGCTGGCGAGGACGCTGGGCGTGTCGCGAAGCTCCCTGCGGGCGGCGATCGCCCTGCTCGAGGAGGACGGCCTCGTGCAGCGGCTGCACGGATCCGGCACCTACGTCACGCACCGGCCGCTGATGCGCAACGACCTCAGCCGCAACTTCGGCGTGTCGTCGATGATCGCCTCGATGGGCCTCGAGCCGGGCACGGTCGACGAGCGCTGCGCCGGCGAGCCCGCGCCCGCGGCGGTCGCGCAGGCGCTCGGCCTCGAGCCGGGCGACGAGGTGACCGCGCTGCACCGCGTGCGGACGGCCGACGGCCGGCGCGTCGTCGACGCCACTGACTGGTGCCGGCGGGAGGTGCTTCCGCCCGCGCGGATGGCGGACCTCGGCGACGGCTCCGTGTACGACGCGCTCGCGGCCCTCGGCATGGCCGTGCACCACGGGGTCGCGACGATCTCACCGGGGTGGGCGGACGGCGAGGTGGCCGGGCGCCTGGACGTCCCCCGCGGCGCGCTGCTGCTGACGCTGTTTCAGGTGGACAGCACGGCGGACGGCCGCGTCGTGCTCGTGTCCCAGGAGCACCATCTGGCCGATGCCTTCGAGGTGACGGTGTACCGGCGCGGGCCGGGCGGCGGAGAGGACGCGTGACGGGCGAGCCGCTGGTGGTCGGCGTCGACGTCGGCTCGCAGGGCACCTGCGCGCAGGCGATCGACGGGGACGGCGCGCTGGCCGCGACCAGCTACGTGCCCCACGAGCTGTCGTATCCGCGCCCGGGGTGGGCTGAGCAGGATCCACGCTCCTGGCTGGGCGCGGTGGGACAGGCGCTGGGCGAGGTGCGCCGCGCGACCGCCGGCCGCCCGATCCTGGCCGTGTCGTTCGGCTCGCAGCTGGACGGGCTGGTCGCGGCCGACGCCGCGGGCGAGCCGACCGGCCCGGCGCTGATCTGGATGGACCGCCGCGCCGGCGAGCAGTGCGACGCCGCGGCGACCCGGCTCGACCCGGCCCGGCTGCGCCGGCTGTCGGGCTGCAATCTCGATCCCGGCCACGTGGCGGCGAAGATCGCCTGGCTCGCGCAGCACCGCCCCGAGCAGCACGCGGCGGCGCGCTGGTTCCTGCTGCCGGGGTCGTTCGTGGCCTGGCGCGCCAGCGGGGAGCCGGCTGTCGACCCGTCGAACGCGTCCAGCTCGATGCTGCTCGACATCGACACCGGTGACTGGTCACGGGAGCTCTGCGACGCCTTCGGCATCGACCCGGCATCGCTCGCGCCGGTCCATCCTCCGCACCAGGCGCTCGGCCCGGTCGCGCCCTGGCTGCGCGACGCGGCCGGCCTCGACCCCACGACGCGGGTGGTGCTGGGCTGCGGCGATGAGATGGCGGGGACGCTGGGTGCGGGTGTCATCGATCCGGGGTCGGTCTGCGACGTGATGGGCACGGCCGAGCCGGTGTGCGCCGTGACCCCCGTCCCGACACTCGATCCGGACGGCGTCACGGAGCTGCATCCGCATGCCGATCCGGACGGTTGGCTGCTCGAGAACCCCGGCTGGCTCTCGGGCGGTGCGTACCGCTGGTTCCGCGACGAGCTGGGATCGGTGGAGGCGGCGCGCGCGGCCGCCACGGGGAGCGATGTGTACGAGCTGCTGAACGACCTCGCCGCTGCGGCGCCTGCGGGTGCCGATGGCGTGCTCTGGGTGCCGGCGCTGGCCGGGGCGACCGCGCCGGAGTGGAACGCGGACGCGCGGGCCGGATGGTTCGGGCTGACGGCGGCGCACCGGCGGGCGCACCTGGCGCGGGCGCTGCTCGAGGGCAACGCCTTCGCGCTGCGCGACGTGCTCGAGGCGATCCGGGCGGCCGGCCAGGAGCCGGTCGAGCTGGTGTGCGTCGCCGGCGGGGCGCGGGGCGACCTGCTGCGAAAGATCCGGGCAGACGTGACGGGGTTGCCGGTGACCCGGCCGGAGGACGTCGAGACGACCGCCCGTGGGGCCGCGATGCTGGCGGCGGCGGGGTGCGGGATGCACGCGTCGGTGCGAGAGGCGGCGGTGGCGATGGCAGGGCCGCGGCTGGAGCCGGTGCTGCCGGACCCGGAGTGCCGAGCGGTCTACGAGGACCTGTACCACCGGCACCGCCAGCTCTACGCGGCGCTGCGGCCGATGTTCCAGCGGGCACCGACACCGTAGCCGCAGCGTCCGCTTTCGCCCGAAAAAGGGCTCAGAGCCCGACTCGGGTGGCGTGATCGCTTTGTCGCAGCCAGATGCGTGATCTGCAGCCTCTGTGACTTCGAGATCGCCACAGCGTCCGCTTTCGGCCCGAAAAGGGGTCGGAGCCCGACTCGGGCGACGACACGCGTTCGTGCCGAAATCGTGACCGTCGTCGCGGAGGCCGGCTAGAAGGGCCGGCCGGTGCCGCCGGGCGGATCCTGCAGCCCGCGGGACGCGATCTCGTCCGCCTGGACGCCCTCGATGTCCTCGCGAGCCGCCTCGCGCTGCTCGGCAGCCCGCGGGTCCTCGCCCTCCTCGGCATCGCGGACGACCGCCTCGTCCTCACGGCGGAAAATCGCGCGTATGGAGTCGATGATTCCCATAGCCGCATCCTACGCCCGGTGAAAAAAAGGTGCCAGGCTCCTTTTTTTCACGTAGCTCGATGTCACGCCCATGCGACGTCCCACGCCCTTTCCGTGACGCCGCTACAGCGCGGCGACCACGGGAGCCACGTCGTTGCCGATGACCTCGAGCGGCGTGATCCGCTCGGCGTCGGCCACCTGCCCGTGCGCGACCGAGAAGCCCATCTCGGCCAGCCGGCCGAGCTCCTCCACGATCCGGCCGGCGTTCTCCCCCTTCTCACCCACCTCGAAGCGGTACGACACCGTCTTCTCGATCTCGTCGTAGTCGCGCCCCTCCGTCTCGCAGTGGCGCTTGAGCACGTCCAGCTTGTGCTGTAGCTCCGGGCTGTTGAACAGGTTGCACGAGTCGGCGTAGCGCGCGACCAGCCGCAGCGTCTTTCGCTCCCCGCCGCCGCCGATCAGGATCGGCGGGCGCGGCCGGCGCAGCGGCTGCGGTGAGTTGAGCGTGCGCTCGAGCCGGTAGTGGGTGCCGGCGTACGGCTCCTCCGACCCGTTCCACATCTGCAGGCAGATCTGCAGCGACTCCTCGAGCCGCTCGAACCGCTCCGCGATCGGCGAGAACGGCAGCCCCAGGCCGCGCGCCTCCTCCTCGTTCCAGGCGGCGCCGATGCCGAGCATCGCACGCCCGCCGGAGAGCACGTCGAGCGTCGTCACCTGCTTGACCAGGAGTCCCGGCGGCCGGTAGACGACCCCGGTCACGAGCGTCAGCAGGTTCATCCGCGACGTCACCGCGGCCGCGTAGCCGAGCGCGGTGTAGGCCTCGAGCATCTCCTGCTCCGGCGGCCCGTTGACGTGGATCTGCCAGACGTGATCCATCACGCTCAGCCGGTCGAATCCCGCCTCCTCGGCGGCGACGGCGATGCGGCGGAAGTCGTCGGCGATGGCGGGCGGCCCGCCCGGCCACGTGAATCGCGCGACGTGGATGCCGAGCTTCATCGGCGCGCAGTGTACCCCCGGCCCGCGCGCCGCCTAGTCCTGCGGCTCACCGTCCATGTAGTCGAGCGCCTCGATCCTGCCGATCACCCCCAGCCCGCGCCAGTAGATCTTCTGGGAGCGCGGATACCACACCATGTCGTTCGGCTTGCGCGTGCCGTAGATCAGCATCGTCACACCGCCCGCTCCGCCGCGGAAGGAGTGGGCGACCTTGGAGCCGGGCGGCCGCGAGACGACGTGCCCGGGCCGCAGCTCGATCCGCTCGAGCCCCTCGCCGCGGCTCTCCCGCACGGGCGACGGCCACAGCTCGAGCGTCGCCTCGCCCTCGAGGATCACGAAGATCTCCTCCTCCTCGGAGTGGCAGTGCGGCGGCGCGCCCATCCGGCCCGCGTCGAGGCGCTCCCAGTGCAGGCCGGTCAGCGTCGAGCGCTCCTCGGTCGCGAGCGGCGCCGTCTCGACGCCCGGCCAGCTCTTCCGCTCGACCTCGTCGACGTTGACGATGTTCGCGGGCCGCGGCGCCGGGCTCGAGATGTCGAGCGGCGGCTGCTGCGCCTCGATGTCCCACGGGTCGTCGGTGCGCCCCTCTACCCACGGCCAGCCGAGCCGGACCGCCCGGGAGCGGGGGAGCCACCCGAGCTCGGTCGGATGCCGCGTCCCGAACACCAGGAACTCGAGCCCGTCGGGCCCCGCCACGAACGTGTGCTCGAACCCGTCGGGCCGCTGGATCACGCAGTCGCCGGGCCGCACCTCGTGCACCGCCTCGTCCTGCCAGGCCAGCCCGCCGCCGGCCAGCACGTAGTAGAGCTCCTCGGCGGCGCCGTGCGAGTGGGGCGGCGTCGGCAGCTTGCCGGGTGCGACCCGCACGCGGTTCACGCCGACGCCGACCGTCCCGGCCGCCCGCCCGAGCAGCTGCCATTCGCCGTCCATCTCGCCCTTGGCGAGGCGATGCCACTCGACGTCGTCCCAGTGCGCCAGGCCCACGTCGCCATGCTACCCCCGCCGCGGCGGCCTGCCGCGGGGACGCCCCTCCCGCCATGCCGTACACTCTGGCCCGGCGAGCGGAGGCCCAGATGGATACCCCGACGAATCCAGCACCTCCTGGCATCGATTGGCTGCAGCAACGCCTGCAGCACCTGCAGGCGCTCTCGGCGGCGCTCGCCGCGGCGCGCTCGGAGCAGCGCGCGATCGAGGCCACGCTCGACTCCGGTTTGGCCGTGTTCGAGGCCGACCAGGCGGTCGTGGCCACGCTCGACGATGCGGGCGGCGCGTTCCGCGTGCGCGCCCTGCGCGGCTACTCCGGGATCGAGCGCTGGGGCAGCTTCCCCAACAGCGACGAGTTCCCGCTGTCCGAGGCGGTTCGCCACCAGCGCGCGGTCATCACGCACGGCGCGGCCGAGCTGATCGAGCGCTACCCGAAGCTCGGCGGCACGGCGCGGTCGGCCACGTTGGTCTGCCTGCCGCTCGGCGAGGCGGCCGGCGTCGCGCTCGGCTACGACGTCGAACGGCACTTCAGCAACGCCGAGCTGGACTTCATGACGGCCGTCGGGCAGCAGTGCGGCGAGGCGATCCGCCGCGCCCAGCTCGACGCGGAGCGCCGGCGCCGGTCCCAGCGGCTCGCGCTGCTGGCCGAGGCCGGCGAGGCCTTCGCCGGCACGCTCGACTACCGCGCCACGCTGACCGAGGTCGCGAACCTGGCGGTGCCGCAGCTGGCCGACTGCTGCATCGTCGACGTTCTCGAGCCGGGCGGCCTGCACCAGCTCGCGACCGTGCACGTCGAGCCCAGCCGGATGGACATGATCGCCGATCTGGAGCGCCGCTACCCGGCCGACCAGTCCGACCCGCGGAGCCCCGTCGGCGCCGTGCTGCGCTCGGGCGAGGCCACGGTGCTGCCGGAGGTGACCGAGCTGTTCCTCGAGACGATGACGCGCGACGGCGCCCACCGGCAGGCGCTTCGCGACCTGGGGTTGTCCTCGCTGATCATCGCGCCGCTGGTCGCGCGCGGCCGGACGCTCGGCGCGATCACGTTCATCCAGGACATCTCCGGCCGCCGCTACGACCAGCAGGACCTGGCGACGGCCAAGAGCCTGGCCGACCGCGCCGCCGTGGCGATCGACAACGCGCGGCTCCACGGGGCGCAGGTCGAGCTCGCCACCACGCTGCAGCGCGGCCTGCTGCCGCTGCACCTGCCCGAGCTGGAGGGCGTGGAGGTGGCGACCCGGTACGTCGCCGCCGGGGAGGGGCAGGAGGTGGGCGGCGACTTCTACGACCTGTGGGAGCTGCCCGACGGCGGGTTCGGCATCGCAATCGGCGACGTCTCCGGCAAGGGGGCGAGCGCCGCGGCGATGACCGCGCTGGCCCGCCACAGCATCCGCATCGCGTCCTTGCACGAGTCGACGCCGAGCCGCGTGCTGAGGGTGCTGAACAGCCAGATCCGCGCGAACGGCGAGCACGACCTGTTCTGCACCGCCGCATACGCGCGCGCCCGGCGGGCGCCCGGCGGCGGCCTCGACCTGACGGTGGCGCTCGGCGGCCACCCGTTCGGCCTCGTGCGCCGGCTGGACGGCACGGTGGACATGGCCGGCCGGGTCGGCACGCTGCTCGGGGTGGCCGAGCCGTTGATACTGAGCGACCACGAGCTGCACGTCGCGCCCGGCGAGCTGCTGTTGTTCTACACCGACGGCGTCACCGAGCACCGCATCGACCGCGAGATCTACAGCGAGGAGCGGCTGATGGCGTTGCTCGCCTCGGTGCCCGCGGAGACGTCGCCCGAGCAGCTGCTGCTCGCGGTCGAGCGCTCGCTGGCCGAGTTCGCGGCGACGCCGCCGCACGACGACATCGCGATGATCGCGCTTCGGCCCAGCGCCTGACCCCGGTCAGTCCTTCAGCTCGCGCCAGCTCTTCTCGTGCAGCTCCACGTCGTGGCGGTCGGCGGCGGCCTTGATCCGCGCCCAGGCGCGGTCGCGCTCGTCGTCGTCGACGCCCTGGACCTGGGTGAAGCGGGCGATCGCGTTGCGCACGTGGGCGGCGTCGATCAGCGGCTCCTTGCGCTGCTTGTCGAAGGCAAACGACTCGTCGCCGAGCTCGTTTCGCTCGGCGGTCGACAGCGTGTGGGACTCATCAGCCATGGTTCCTCCTCGGTCGCTCGCGGCTCCCATACCCACGGCGCGCGGCCGTTAGCCGCGGCCGCGGACCCGCGACATGCTCACGCGAGCGCCGTCTGCCCGGCCAGCGCCACGACCTCGTCCAGCCGGTCGCACAGCTCGTCCAGGTCCTCGCACACGATCGCGGCGCCCGACTCCTCGAGCTCGGACGTCGCGAACCCGCCGGTGCGGACGGCGGCGGCGGGCAGCCCGGCGCCCTTGGCGGCGATCACGTCCCAGGGGGAGTCGCCGATCACGAGCCCCTGCCGGCAGCCGGACTTCTCGAGCGCGGCCAGCACGGGCTCGGGGTCGGGCTTCGAGTGCTCGACGTCGCCCGCCGACGTCCAGCCGGCGACGAGATGCCCGGCGCCGAGCAGGCCCAGGTAGTGCTTGATCTCCTCCTCTTGCGCCGAGCTGGTGAGCACGACCGGCACCTCGCGGGCGCGCAGCCCCTCCAGCAGGCGGCGCGCGCCGGTGAGCGGGAACACCTGGTCGCGGAGGCCCTTGAACCGGCGCGAGTGCTCCTCCTCGGCCTGCTCGGCGATCGGAGCGGCGCGCTCCTCGCCGATCAGCTCGGCGAGCAGCCGCGAGCCCTGCATGCCGATCAGGCGGTGGGAGCGGGCGGTGGGAATGTCGATGCCGTGGGTGCGCAGCGCGCCCGCCCAGGCAACGGCGTGGAGGTAGGTGGAGTCGACGAGGGTGCCGTCGACGTCGATCAGGATCGCGCGGTCGGCCATTCGCGCGAACTGCCCGCCTGGGCGGGACGGCAAACTCAGGCGCCGAGCATGCGGCGCAGGTCGAGGCCGTTCCTGACGGCGAAGGCCTCCCAGTCGTTGTTGAAGTAGACGAGCATGTGGGCGCTGCGCGACCAGGCGCGGATCCGCTCGGCCCACTCCTCGAGCTCGCGGGGGGAGTAGTTGCCGCGCCGGCCGCGGTCGCCGTAGTGGAAGCGGACGTAGCCGAAGTCGGCGGTCAGGCGGTGCTGCTGGAAGGGGCGGTTCGGCGAGTCGCCGATGACGAGGGCGATGCCGGCCTCGCGCAGCATGCGCATGACGGGCGGGCAGAACCAGGACGCGTGGCGGAACTCGAAGGCGTGGCGCTGGTCGCCGGGCAGCTGCTCGATGGCGGCGGCGAGGCGGGCGTCGTCACGCTCGAAGCGGCCGGGGAGCTGCCACAGCAGGCAGGTCAGCTTGCCGGTCTCGATCAGCGGCTCGATCCGCTCCTGCAGGCGCTCCCAGCCGTCGTGCACGTCGGTCAGGCGCTTGATGTGGGTCAGGTAGCGGCTGACCTTGACGGCGAAGGTGAAGCCGTCGGGCGTCCCGTCGGCCCAGCCCTGCACCATGGAGCGCTTGGGCAGGCGGTAGAAGGTGGTGTTCACCTCGACGGTGCAGAACAGCTCGGCGTAGCGCTGCAGCCAGACGCGCGCCGGCTGGTGGCCGTACACCGGGTCATGCCAGTGCTTGTAGCTCCAGCCGCTGCAGCCGATCTCGATCCGCTGTGGCATGCGGAGGGAGATGCCCGGGTGGGGGGCGGGGTACGCGCCCGAGGTGCAGCGGCTAGGCGGTGACGGCCGGCTTTGGCAGCGGCTCGATCGCCTTCAGCGCCCGCTGGATCTCCTCCTCGGGCAGCTCGAACTCCTCGAGGTCGCCGTGCAGGTAGGCCTCGTAGGCGCCCATGTCGAAGTGGCCGTGGCCGGAGAGGTTGAAGAGGATCACCTGGGAGGTGCCGGACTCGTCGGCCCGCTTGGCGGCCTGCACGGCGCCGTGGATGGCGTGCGAGCTCTCGGGCGCCGGGATGATCCCCTCGGCCCGCGCGAACTGGATGGCCGATGCGAAGCAGTCGGTCTGCGTGAACGCTTCGGCGCGGATCAGGCCGTCGAGCAGGAGCTGGGAGACGATCGGCGCGACGCCGTGGTAGCGCAGGCCGCCGGCGTGGATGCCGGGCGGGACGAAGTCGTGGCCGAGCGTGTGCATGGCGACGAGCGGGGTCAGCTGGGCGGTGTCGCCGAAGTCGTAGGCGAATGGGCCGCGGGTCAGGGTGGGGCAGGCGGCGGGCTCGCAGGCGATGATCTCGATGTCGGCGCCGGCGATCTTCTCGCCGACGAAGGGCAGCGCGATGCCGCCGAAGTTGGAGCCGCCGCCGACGCAGCCGATGACGACGTCGACGCCGGACTCGCCGGCGAGGGCGAGCTGCTTCTGCGCCTCCTGGCCGATGACGGTCTGGTGGAGGAGCACGTGGTTGAGGACGGAGCCGAGCGAGTAGCTGGTGTCCTCACGGGTGGCGGCGTCCTCGACGGCCTCGGAGATGGCGATGCCGAGGCTGCCGAGCGACTCGGGATGCTGCTCGCGGATGCCGCGGCCGGCGTTGGTGTCCTGGGAGGGGCTGGGGACGACCTCGGCGCCCCAGGTCTCCATCATGATCCGGCGGTAGGGCTTCTGCCGGTAGGAGATGTCGACCATGTAGACCTTGCACTCGAGGCCGAACACTTGGCAGGCGAAGGCGAGCGAGCTGCCCCACTGGCCGGCGCCCGTCTCGGTGGCCAAGCGGGTGCGGCCGGCCTTGGCGTTGTAGTAGGCCTGCGGGACGGCGGTGTTGGGCTTGTGCGAGCCGGCCGGCGAGACGCCCTCGTACTTGTAGTAGATGCGCGAGCCGGTGCCCAGCGCCTGCTCGAGGCGATGGGCGCGGTAGAGCGGCGTCGGCCGCCACAGCGCGAGGACGTCGAGCACCTCCTGCGGGATCGGGATCTCGCGGTCGGTCGAGACCTCCTGCAGGATCAGATCCATGGGGAACAGCGGCGCCAGATCGTCCGGGCCGATCGGCTGGCCGGTGCCCGGATGCAGCGGCGGCTGCGGCGCGTGCGGCGCGTCGGCGAGCACGTTGTACCAGGCGCGGGGAAGGTCGGATTCGGGGAGGAGGATCTTGGTTGGCATGCGTGCTCCTTCGGCGAACGGCCGTTCGGCCTGAGTGTCCCATACGCCGGGGCCGGGCTCAAGCTGGATCGGGGAAGGCTGTTGGGGCGCCCTAGCGAGGTGCAAGCCGTAACACGCCCGACCGCGCGCAGCTCGGTTAGCGCTTGCCGAGCCCCTCTTGCGCGTCGGCCACTAGCGAGCGCTCGAAGGTGCTGATGGGCAACTCGCGGACACTCAGGAGCCCCAGTCGTTCGAGAACCTCGTCGAGATCTCCCGTTGGCCGCAACGTCTTTGCAAGTTTCTCCGCCAGCTGGATCGGCACTCCGTACTCCTCAAGAGCAGCGAGCGGCGGCGGCAAGAACAGGTTTTCGACTTGAGCAGCGTACGGACCGTAGCTGCCGGGCCGTAGCTGAATCGCTTCGAATACGACCCGCTGAATGCGCTCCAGCGCCGTAAGCAACCTCGGGAACTCGTAGCCGGGCCA
>DASWRM010000074.1 GCA_036403155.1 Gaiellales bacterium
AGCCCCGGCCACCCCGGCGGGTCGCGCTGCCGCCCGCCGGCGCAGTAGCCTTGCCGGATGGACGCCGTGGGCATCAGCCGGGAGGAGCTCCAGCTTGCGGCGCGCAACCATGGCATGCCGCTCGAGGCGCTGCGCCACGCGGTCACGCCCGTCGGGCTGCACTACCTCCTGATCCACTACGACATCCCCGAGGCGGGTGCCGACTGGCGGCTCGAGGTCGCCGGCCGCGTCCGCACGCCGCTCTCGCTCGGCATCGACGACATCCGAGCCCGCCCTCGCGTCACCGCCCGCGTCACGATGGAGTGCGCCGGCAACGGCCGCGCCGGCCTCGAGCCGCACATCGTCAGCCAGCCGTGGGTGCTCGAGGCCGTCGGCACGGGCGAGTGGACGGGCACCCCGCTGGCGCCGCTGCTCGCAGAGGCCGGCATCCTGGACGACGCCGTCGAGCTCGTCTTCGAGGGACTCGATGTCGGAATGGAGGGCGGGACGGAGCAGCGCTACGCACGCAGCCTGACGCTCGCGCAGGCCGCGGACGAGGGCGTCATGCTGGCCTATGCCCTGAACGGCGGGCCGCTGCCGCCCCAGCATGGCCATCCGCTGCGCCTGGTCGTCCCCGGGTGGTACGGGATGACCAGCGTCAAGTGGCTCTCGTCCATCACGGCGGTCGCCCGGCCGTTCACGGGATACCAGCAGGCGCAGGCGTACCGGTGGCGTGCCGACGAGGACGATCCCGGCACGCCTCTTACCCGGATGGCGCCGCGATCCCTGCTGCTGCCGCCCGGGATCCCGGACTTCATCACACGCCGGCGCACCGTGCGGCTTGGCCAGGAGATTGCGCTCGAGGGCAGAGCGTGGTCGGGCTGGGCGCCGGTTGCCGCGGTGACCGTGTCCTTCGACGGCGGCGCGAGCTGGGTGGAGGCGGCGCTTGACGCACCCGACGGCCCGTTCGCCTGGCGCCGCTGGTCGTGCCGCTGGACGCCGCAGGCCGAGGGCGACACCGAGCTGTGCTCCCGCGCCGTCGACGAGGCAGGCAACGGCCAGCCGGACGAGCCGGTCTGGAACGTCGGCGGGTATTGCAACAACGCCGTGCAGCGCGTGGCCGTCACCGTGGCGGCGTGACGGGCGCGGTCACTGGCCCTTCGTGTACCAGCTCCCGCCCGGTCCGGTGTAGCTGGCGCCCTCGCCCCAGATCAGGTAGTTGACGCCCGACGGCGCCGTCTCCATCTCGAAGTAGTCGCCGTACGGGAAGGCGTAGCCGGTCGCGGACTTGTACGCCGCGCCGCTGCTCTGGTCCGACAGCCTGATCTGCGCCGACCATGTGCCGCCGCCGTTCGCCGTCCGCGTGTACCAGGTGTTGTAGGCGTTGGCACCGTTGCGGTTGTCCTGCCAGGCAAGCCGGAAGTCGCCGGCGGTGGGCCCGTGGGACACCTCGGGGAAGCCCGCGTCGCCGCCGGTGCTGATCTGCTGGCGCGCGCTCCACGTCGCACCGTCCGTCGACGTCCGCACGTACAGGCCCTTCTGGCCCCCGGCGGTGGGCGTCAGCGAGTAGGCCGCAAGCAGCTTGCCCGCCGGATCGACCGCGAGGCTGGCCTGGGGCCCGAGGAAGTCGGCGGTGCATCCCGCGGACGTGCACGCCGGCTGCTGCTCGGACGTGTCGATGAACGTGGTCGTGAACGAGGCGCCGCCGTTGGTCGAGCGCAGCACGGCCAGCTTCACCTGCCCGGTCGCCGTCTGGTTCTCCGCGCTCTCGGCGAAGTACACGGAGCCGTTCGGGGCCACAGCGCCGCCCTCGGCGAACCAGTAGAGGCTGTCGCTGTTGGTCTTGACCCGCGTCCCGAACGTCGCCCCGAAGTCGTGCGACGCGACGACGTAGCTGTCGCTGGAGTTGAAGGCGATGTAGACGTCCTTGCCGGTCGGGGAGATCTCCAGGATCGGCTTGTCGCTGAAGTTGAGCGACTTTCCTTCGACCGACTTCGGCGTCGACCAGGTGACGCCGTGGTTCGTCGACTTCGAGAACACCACGCCCGGCTGGTAGTCGTTCAGCCACGCCGCGTAGAGCGCGCCGTCGCTGGCCACCGCGATCTGCGGATCGTTCTGCGCCTTGACGTTCTTGCATGCGCAGATGTACGAGTCGGGGTTCCAGGTCGCTCCTCCGTTACTGGAGCTGCGGAAGATGATGGCCGGGTCGGAGCACGTGCCGCAGGCCTTGGGCCCGCCGTATCGCGTCGTCAGCTCGTAGACCCATGACGAGCCGGGGTCGACCGCCACGGCGGGCTCCCAGTCGTCGCCCGTGCTCCACAGGCGCTCGGAGTCAAAGCCGGTGGCCGTCGCGGCAGCACGCACCGTGACCCGCTTGACCGTCCCGTGGAACGCCGCGATGCGAGCGCCGGCGATGTCGCGATCCGGGTCGCCGCCCTTCCCGAAGCTCCCCTGCTCGCCGCGGGTCGTTGCCAGCGCGAGCGCTGCGACGGCCGCGACGATGACCAGACCGGCTGCCGCCGGGAACCCCCTGCGATGTCGCATCTCTCCTCCCGAGCCTCGGTGGTGCGTGGGGCGGACGCTACAGATGTCGTGCGGAATGTGTCAAGAGCGTCCCGAGATCGCCGCCGGCGTCCTCTCAAGCCGTGAAGCGGCCGGCCGACTACCGCGGATATGCAGTCGCGCCAGCGCCGTCACCACCGACGCGTCGAGGTGTCCTGGCGGGTGACGTGCTACCGCATCAACGACAACGGCCTGCCCGGGGAGGGGTTCCCGGCCGACACGCTCGACGTCTCGGCGGGCGGCATCGCGATCGTCACGGACGAGCCGATCTTCCGTCCCACGAGGGTGGCGGTGCGCCTGGAGCTGGACGGCACGGAGCTGCTCGCCCGCGGGGTCGTCGTCCGCGTCGGGTCGCGCGAGGGCCGGTTCATGGCCGCATTGAGGTTCGAGGGCCTCGACGCCTCGGCGCAGATGGCGATTGCGCGCACGGTGTTCCGCATCGCCCGCGACAGCGGACAGGGGCGGCGGACGGTGCAGCCGGGAGACGCCCGCTGGTGGCACGACCGAGAGGACGGCGACGGCGCGGCCGCCGTCGGGTGAGCCGCGCGGGCAGTAGCGTACCGCCGTGGCGACCATGCGGGACCTGGACGAGCTGGCACTCGCCATGCCGGGCACGGTGCGCGAGGAGTCAGCTGACGGGCGGCCGTCCTACCTGGTGAACGGCAAGATGTTCTGCTTCCACCGCAGCAGGCGCCCGGACGCGCTCGACCGCGCGACCGGCGAGCGCCTCGACGACGTCCTGATGTTCCGCGTCTCCGACCTCGAGGAGAAGGAGCTGATCCTCGAGGATCCACGAGGCCTGTTCTTCACGACGCCGCACTTCAACGGGTATCCGGCGGTGCTGCTGCGGATCCGCGACCTCCGGCGGCTGCCTCTCCGCGACCTCCGCGATGTGGTGGTCGACGCGTGGCTCACGCGGGCGCCGAAGCGCGCCGCGAAAGCATGGCTCGCCGAGCACGAGCCGGCGGACGCCTGACGCGGCCGCCGGCCCGGATCGGATCTACCTTTCGGCCTCGACCGTCCCGCGCCACGCGCCGGTCGACGCGCCGCGCGACTCGATCAGCTGCTTGAACCGGCGCAGGTCCTGCTGCACCTGGATGCTGTCGATGCCGAGCAGGTTGCCGGCCTGCTCCTTGAGCCCGTTTGGGGCGTAGCCGATCTGCGCCGTGACCCGGCAGCGGTTGTCGCCGAGCCGGTGGAAGCTGACGACGCCGTCGGGGCCACCGTCCGTGCTCTTCCAGGCGACCCGCTCGTCGGGGATCTGCTCGGTGATCTCGGCCGTCCAGTTCCGGGGCGTCCCGGCCACGGTCGCCGACCAGCGCAGGTGCGTGTCGTCGAGCTGCGTCACCGAGTCGATCCCGCCCATGAACTTCGGGAACTCCTCGAACTGCGTCCACTGGTCGTATGCCTGGCGCACCGGGACGTCGACGTCGACGGCGGTGATGACGTCCTTGGTGTTGCGCATCGAGCCGACGATGGTGGTCGTGCCGCCGCGCGCCTTGATCGCGGCAGCGAGCCCAGCGAGCGCCCCGCCGCCGGCGACCAGCCACGGCCAGCGGCGGTGGCGCGGCCGGCTGCTGCGCCGGACGATGTCGTTCGCAGCTGCCGCGATCGTCTCGAGCCTGCGGCCGTTGCGGTCGCTGCTCGCGGCCCGCTTGAGACCGCGCTTTCGCACGTCGTGACCAAGGGCGGTCGCGCACTTTGCCGCCGTGCGCATGGACTTGCGCACGTGGCGGTCGTTGGTCAGTCGGTCGCTGATCTCGGACATGCGCTGCATACGCGATCGCTTCATGGGTCAGCCTCCAAGGTCTGTCGGACGTGATGGCGACGCCCGGACCCGGGCACCGCTGGCATGGCCACACACCCGAGTGGGCCACGTGCATCGAGGATTACCCGCGCCCCCGCCCGGGCAAACGGCCTCCCCGGGACGATGCGCCCGGACGTCCGGCACACCCCACGGGGATCGCGTCAAGCAGCTGCGCTGGTGGGCGGACGAACCAACGACAGCGGAGGTGTGGGCAATGCACGGACGTGTTTCGGTGACGGTGCGGGCACCGGCCGACGAGCTGCTTCGGCGGTGGCGCGACGAGGTGACGCGTGAGAGCTCGCCGCTTCGGATCGCACCGGTCGAGGTCGTCGAGGAGCAGCCGGGACGCTCGCTCGGCTGGCGGTCGCCGAGCGGCGGCTCGGTGGTGATGGTCGCGGCACCGGCGCCGGGCGAGCAGGGCACCGAGCTGCACGTCGACCTGGAGTACGAGGCGACGGGTGGCGCAATCGGCGAGGCGGCGGCGAAGCTGACCGGCAACGACCCGCTGCAGGAGGTGCGCGACGATCTGCGGCGCTTCAAGCAGCTGGTCGAGACCGGTGAGATCGCCCGGTCACCGGGGACGCCGGAGGGCCACAGCGCCGCCCGGCATCTCACCCAGCAACCCGCCCAGCCGTAGAAAGGAGACGCATCGTGCGAGCGACTGTCTGGTCGGGGCGCAACACCGTGCAGGTGGAGAACGTCCCCGACCCCGAGATCATGAACGCGCAGGACGCCATCGTCCGCATCACGTCGACCGCGATCTGCGGTTCCGACCTGCACCTGTACGACGGGTACATCCCGACCATGGAGAAGGGGGACATTCTCGGTCATGAGTTCATGGGCGAGGTCGTCGAGGTCGGCACCGGAGTCTCGAAGCTCCAGGTCGGCGATCGCGTGGTCGTGCCGTTCCCGATCGCCTGCGGAGTCTGCGACCGCTGCCGGCGAGGCCTGTTCTCGGTGTGCGAGAACTCGAACCCGAACTACGGGCTGGCCGAGAAGATGTTCGGGCACGCCACCGCCGGCATCTTCGGCTACTCGCATCTCACCGGCGGGTATGCCGGCGGGCAGGCCGAGTACGCCCGCGTACCGTTTGCCGACGTCGGTCCCATCGTGATCGACGCCGACGTGCCCGACGAGCAGGTGCTCTTCCTCTCGGACATCTTCCCGACCGGGTTCATGGGTGCCGAGATGGCGGAGCCCTCGCCCGAGAAGGTGATCGCCGTCTGGGGAGCCGGGCCCGTCGGACAGTTCGCAATCGCGAGCGCGAGGATGCTCGGCGCCGAGCAGGTGATCGCCATCGACCGGTTCGACTACCGCCTGCAGATGGCGCGCGAGCAGGCCGGTGCCACGGCGACCATCAACTACGAGGATCAGCCGGATGTGGTCGAGGCGCTGAAGGAGATGACCGGCGGGCGCGGGCCCGACTCGGTGATCGACGCCGTCGGCCTGGAGGCGACCCACGGCCATGCGATGGTGCATGCCTACGACCGTGCCAAGCAGGCGACGCGCATGGAGACCGACCGCCCGCACGCCCTGCGTGAAGCGATCCAGGCCTGCCGGCCGGGCGGCATCGTGTCGGTGATCGGCGTCTACGGCGGCTTCATGGACAAGTTCCCGGCAGGCGCCTTCATGAACAAGGGGCTGACGATGCGCACGGGCCAGTGCCACGTCCAGCGCTACCTGCAGCCGCTGCTCGAGCGGATCATGAACGGCGAGATCGATCCCAGCTTCGTGGTCACCCACACGATGGACCTCGAGCGGGCGTCGGAGGGCTACGAGACCTTCAAGCACAAGCAGGACGAGTGCGTGAAGGTCGTCCTGAAGCCGTGAGCGCGGGCGGGGCGGAGGCGCCTGACCGGCACCTCCGCCCCCCTCATGCCGGATCACCGACGCGCTCGATCGTGACGGCGTCCAGCTCGCCGCCGAAGTAGCGGTCGAGCACCCGCTCGAACACCGACCGCGGCTCGGCGGCGGCCAGCTGGAAGAGCGTCATCGATGAGCGCAGCTTCACGGCGTCGATGCCGCCCATCACCTCGTCGGCGGTCACGTTCGGGGCGTCGGGCAGCTCATCGGCGAGGATCGAGGCGGCCGCGGTCAGGCGCGGCCCGAGCAGCGGGTGGCGCAGGTAGGCGCGCGCCTCGTCGAGCGAGCGGATCGCGTAGCGCCGAGCCATGTCGCTGCGGCCCAGGCCCGCGATCTGCGGGAACACGAACCACATCCAGTGCGTCGCCTTGCGCCCGGCCCGCAGCTCGCTCACCGCGGTGTCGTACACGCCCTCCTGGGCGCGGACGAAGCGGTCGAGGCGGTACGGGTCGTCCATCGCTACGGGGCGTGGCCGGGTTCGATCGCAAGGGCACGCTGCATCGAGAGCTGTGACGTGTCGCCCGCGTATTCGGCGTGCCAGGGCTCGAGCAGGAAGCCGGTGTGGTCGCCGAGGTCGAGGCGGTCGACCACGCGACCGGCGAAACGATCCGGGCAGGCATCGAGCAGCGGTGTCCCGTCCGCCGCCGGGTGCCAGGCGCAGCGCTTGAACTTGTCGATCTCGTCGCCGGTCTCGCCGCCGAACAGCTCGGCCAGCCCGCGCGCGCTCTCGGGGACGATGTGGAGTGCGATCGAGGATGCGCGCGCGGCGACACCGTGCGTGTGGTTCTTGACGGAGATGCAGACCAGGAAGCGCGGCGGGTGGATGCTGACCTGGGTCGCGAACCCGAGCAGGCATCCGGCCCGCTCGCGGCCGGTGCAGACGGTGGCGATGAACATCGGCGTGTCGAGCCCCTGGGTGAGGTCCGAGAAGGCGCGCTCGGTGGCGTCCGCAGTCACCCCGGCAGTGTGCCCGGCCGCGCGGCCGGCGGAAACGAGCGGTGCCGGGCTCGACACGTGACGGCCGTTTCCGTCCGCCGCCACGCGGGTAGATCACCGCGGCGCCGCTCGACGGTAGGCGCACGGGGGACTGGCCTCCCTTACGGGTCTCGAGCGACGCGATGTCGTGTCCCCGCCGGCTCTGCAGGACGAGCCGGCGGGGATCCGCTCGCCGCAAGATCACTCTCCCGAGGGCCGACAGGCGGGCGTCGGCGTGGCAGGGTGGGAACGACTCCTGAGGCTCCAACCCGAGGAACGACCATGGCGGACACCCCCAACTGGCATGACGCCCATGCCCTCGTGCTGATCGACCACGCGCTCGAGGACGGCGGCTTCACCCGCGAACGCGTTTCGCAGATCACCGACGCGCTGAGAGCGGCGGCCGAGGCCCCCCGCGCGGTCGCCGAGCAGGCGGACGCCGCGTCGGGCTCCTGGCTGGCGGCGGCCTGACCGCAGGCGGCCTGCCGCTCAGGCGTCCGGGTCGGCCTGGATCTCCGACAGGAGGGCGTCGAGCTCGGGCACCTCCGCGCGGAGGCTCGGCAGGTTGACGACGATGCCCTCCTGCGTGGTGCGGGCCAGCACGACGACGGCGTCCTCGTCGGGCGAGGGATTTTCCTCGCGGTGGGGGACGTAGGGCGGCACGTACACGTAGTCGCCGGCGCTCGCCTCGATCCGGCGCTCGACGCCGTCCTCCGGGAACACGAAGACGGGATGGCCGGAGACGACATAGATGCCGGTCTCGGCCTTGCCGTGGTGGTGGTCGCCGGAAACCATGCCGGGCGCGACCACCGCTTTCCCCATCCAGAGCTTCCGCGACCCGTGCCGCTTTCCTGAGATGGCCTCGTAGCGGCGCATCCCAGGCGTCTGCGCGGTGTCCTCGCTCAGCTCATCGCCCGCGGTGTGGTGAAGCTGGCGGTGCCATGCGGCGTTCCCGGCTTCGGATGGTTCCGGGTGGTGCTGCTCGCTCACGGCGTCAGGATAGTCCCAGGTCCTGCGGGGCTCGCTCTGGGCGCTCGAATGCGTCACCCGCCGGCGGCGGGTGGTACGTTCGTGGCATGCCGACCTACGAGATCACCATCACCGGACTCCGGCTTGCTCAGCCGTTCATGATCACGATCGAAGCCAGCGACGGCCGCGAGGCACTCAACAAGCTGATCACCAAGGAGTCCACGCCGCTCGAGGCGTGGGCCGGCGAGGGATTCATCGAGCTGAGGCTGGAGAAGCGCCGCAGCTAGTTCGTCGGGCTCGGGCTACATCCAGCGAATGCGCGCTCGTCAGCTGCGCCAGGCGCCGTCAGGCGTTCGGCGACGCCCAGTGAGACCTGTTCACCCATCGGGACGAGATAGGGTGGGCACCGTGCACGTGGTCGTCAACCACCTCTATCTGCGCGATCCGGTGACAGACGAGACGGTGCAGGCGGCGCGGGAGGTCGTCCAACCTGTCGTCGACGCGGGCGCCATCGCGGCGCTGGTCGCGCAGGTCGACCCGACACATCTCATCCTTTTACTCACGTTCGCCACCGCCGAGGATGCCGATCGCATCGCACGCGAAGTGGGCGGCCCGTGGATGCGAGAGCACATACGATCCCTGCTAGCCGGTGACACGGAACGCAGTGTCGGCGAAGTGATCGCGTCAGCTCCGTAGTCCTGGCCTGCGACTCGGACCGCGTCCTCCCTCGTTTAACGGAGCGTCCCTCGGATCTTGCCCTCCGGCGTGCCTCCAGACATCTGATGCTCAGCGTCAGCATCCGGCTGCCGATAGGACTCATCGAGCGGGGCGCGGCTACCGGGGGGCGTCACCTTGCGGATCATCCTTCGCCACACGGCAACGATGCTCATGCCGCCGACTGTACGCCGCCGCTCGGTTGGATGCTCGCGACCCGACTGCGTCGGTGAGAGCGCCGAGATCGGTACCTCCCTGGGACGCTTCCGGTGTCCCATAGCCAGCCACCCCGAGACGGGAGCCCGGGCTTGGAGTTCGACCTCAACGATGGGCACGCCGTCCGAATCGCGCTTGTGCGGCGGAAACTAGCGGGGCCTACACGTCACCTTGAGGTCTGCGCCGTGCCGGGCGGGAGGGAGCGCGAGGCTCATGGAACCTCCACTCTTGGTGCTCTCAACGGCAGTAGAACCTGAACCTGCTAGCCCTGCCTAGGCGACACGTCCACGGTGGCTTGAGTGCGGGCCACCCCTGGCAGTAGGATCAGTTAGAGGCCAATGGGACAAGCATGCAAGAACTGCGGTCAGACGGTGGATGCGGCGTACCGGTTTTGTCCGTGGTGTGCCGCCGCCCAAGAGCGGAAGGCGGTCGCCATGTTCCCTCCACATCCCGACGTAGACGCATCCGGCCGGGGCCTCCGCGTTTCCCGCTACTTCGACCCGGAAGATGGCCCGCCGCACACCCGGCTCAGCATCTACGGGGATGAGGGCAAGGTGACTGCGGTAGTCGCCCTTGACGACGAGCAGACAATTCGGTTGGCTCGGTTCCTCGCCAGCCTGACGTCGCCGGTCGCCTCGTCGTCGCGCCTTGTTGATCGACTCCTGGGCCGGTAGTAGCGGTCGTGTAGCACCTTGAGGTCTGCGCCGATGCCGCGTCGCCTCACTTCCAGCGCACGGCGAAGTTCTGTCGTTCAGCGAGACGGATTCGCCTCCGACCTACTTCGAGTCGTTCGATTGATGCTGCGAACGCAATCAGGGAAGCGGGACGGCCGCGCGATGCGGAGGTCGGGCGGAACTGGTTCGGGGTACAGCGTCAACCACTACCGCCAATCCATCAAGGGCGACGTTGACGCGCTCTGCCACCGGTACCGTGGGCGGGAGAGTCTTCGGCCCGACGTGGGGCACTACCAGCCCGGCTTCGACGGTGAAGTCATCCAGACGCTGTACATACCACCGCCTCAGGCAACCATGCTGCTTCCCGCGTAGCGAGGCGGCGCAGGAGTCGAACCTACCAACCGATGGGCTACATCGGCCTGCCGGTTTTGAAGACCGGATGGGCCACCGGGCCCGTGCCGCCCCAAGGCGGTCAGTGTAGGGCCCCAACCGCTGATCCCGCCGGGCGGTGCCGGATTCGGTCAGCTCGCAGGGTCGGCGTCCGCCGCCGTCACGTCCTGCGTGCGCCGGCGAATGCGGTCGCGCGTCTCGTCGATGCGCAGCCGCAGCTCCTTCGTGTCGTCGTCCACCAGCGGCACGTCGTACACCGGACTCGGCGTCACCGCCTGTGCGGAGGCGGTGGCCGCGGTCGGGGGGTCGCCGGCCTCCAGCTCCGGGTGGGCATCGCGGCCGGCCAGACGGCGCACGCGGCTCCGGCCGCCCGAGCTCGCGAGGATCGCGGCGGCCGCCGTCCCCGCGCCCGCTATGAACCATCGCACCCGACCCACCGGTCCTCCCTTGGAAGGGCGCCAGTATACTGACGCCACAACCGAGAGCTTCCTGCTCCGGCGCGGTGCTGCCCGTTGATCCTGATCCGCAGCGCCTTCGGCCGCCGGGGCTGCAAAGACCAGAGGAGGTGATCAGGATCAACCCATACGAGATCATGCTGCTGCTCGAGCCCGAGGTCGCCGAGGAGCGGCAGCGGGAGATCATCGAGCGCATTCAGCAGACCGTGGAGAAGGGCGGCGGCAGCTGGAAGGCCGTCGAGCCGTGGGGCCGTCGCAAGCTGGCCTACGAGATCAGGCACCTGGGTGAGGCGTGGTACTACGTGCTCGCGTTCGACGCCGAGGCGCCGGTACTGCAGGAGATCACCCGCGTGCTCGCCATCACCGACGGCGTCCTTCGCTTCATGGCGACGAAGCGCATCCCGGGCAGCTCGCCGGCCAAGCCGGCGGACGGCCGCGCCGACGCGAGCGCCGAGGAGCCGGTCGAGGCCGGCGCCTGACGGCGTCCGCACATCGCCCTACACTACCGAACACACGTTCGTACAGGGCAGAGGAGGAACCATGGCAAACATCAACCGCGTCATCCTGACCGGAAATCTGACAAGCGACCCAGAGCTCTCGAGCCTTCCCAGCGGCACGCAGGTGTGCAAGCTGCGGCTGGCCGTGAACCGCCGCTACAAGGACCAGGCGAGCGGCGAGTGGGTCGAGAAGCCGAACTATTTCGACATCAAGGTGTGGGGTGCGCAGGGCGAGAACTGCGCGACCTACCTGTCGAAGGGACGCCCCGTCGCGGTCGACGGCCGGCTCGAGTGGCGCGAGTGGGAGGCCCAGGACGGGTCGAAGCGCCAGGCGGTCGAGGTCGTCGCCGACACGGTGCAGTTCCTCGGCTCCCGCGACGGCGGCGGCGGCGAGGGCGGCGGGCAGGCCCGCAGCTTCGAGCCGCGCGGCGGCGAGCTGACGCCCGACCCGGTGCCCGCCTTCGGGGCGAGCTCCGGCGACGACGACATCCCCTTCTAGGAACGAGACGGAGGTTCAATGGCATCCAAGCCAAAGCGGCGCCCGACCAAGCCCCGCACCGGGCCCGGTGGGTCCACGCGGCGCAAGTCCTGCTTCTTCTGCAAGGACAAGGTCGAGGAAGTCGACTACAAGAACTACAACCAGCTGCGACGCTACGTGTCGGAGAAGGGCAAGATCCGCTCGCGCCGGATCACGGGCGCCTGCCGGCGGCACCAGCGGCAGGTGGCGGTGGCGGTGAAGCGCGCACGCGAGGTGGCGCTGCTGCCCTACGCGGTGAACTGATTCTCCGCTCACAGCGGTTTTTCTCTTCACGCGCGGCTGGCGCATGCCGGCCGCGACTGGGACGATGTTTGCGGCGCTGGCCGCGTGACCGACGAGGGATGTGATGGCACACAAGGGAACCCAGGCGATCCTGCTGCAGGACGTCGACAAGCTTGGCCGCAAGGGCGACGTGGTGAACGTCGCGGCCGGCTACATGCGCAACTTCCTCGAGCCGCGCAAGCTCGCGCTGGCCGCGAGCGACGGCATGATCGAGCAGGTGCGCCGCCAGGAGGAGCTGCGGCGGCGCCACGAGGCACAGAGCGACGACCAGGCGCGTGAGATCGCCCACACGCTGAACCGCACCGTGCTCACGATCAAGGCCCGCTCCGGCGCCGAGGACCGCCTCTACGGCTCGGTCACGTCGAGCGACATCGCCGACGCCATCTGGAAGGCGCGGAAGATCCGCGTCGATCGACGAAAGGTCGACCTGGAGGATCCCATCAAGGCGCTCGGGTCCTACCGTGTCGGCGTCACCGTCTGGGGCGACGTCCAGGCCACGATCAAGGTCATGGTCGTCCCGGGGGCCGCCGGCGAAGAGGGCGGCGTCGAGGCCTTCGAGGCCGAGCCGGACGACTACTAGGCCACTCGCAGCCCGTGGCAGTCGACCAGCAGCAGCACCAGGCTCCGACCGTCCCTCCGCACGACGTCGATGCGGAGGAGTCGGTGCTGGGCGCGATGCTCGTCTCGCAGAACGCGATCGCGATCGTGTCGGAGATCCTCCGCGCCGAGGATTTCTACCGGAGGTCGCACGCGACCATCTACGAGACGATCCTTCAGGTGTACGCCGAGGGCGGCACGGTCGACTCGATCACCCTCATCAACGCGCTCCAGAACCGCGGGCTGCTGGACGAGGTCGGCGGCAAGGCGGCCGTGCACACGCTCGCATCCACCGTCCCGGCGGTCGCAAACGCGCAGCGCTATGCCGAGATCGTCCGGGATTCGAGCACGTACCGGAACCTGATCCGCGCGGGCACCCAGATCGCCCAGCTCGGATACGAGCGCCTGGGGGAGCCGCAGGAGCTGGTCGACCAGGCCGAGCAGGTGGTGTTCAGCATCGCCGACCAGCGCATCACCAGCGACTTCAGCCCGATCGCCACGCTGCTGAACGAGTCGTTCGAGCGGATCAGCCAGCTGCACGAGGCGGGCCGCGAGATCACCGGGGTCGCCACGGGCTTCCGCAAGCTGGACAAGATCACGGCGGGCTTCCAGCGGTCGAACCTCGTCATCCTGGCCGCCCGGCCGGGCATGGGGAAGACCTCCCTGGCGCTCAACGTCGCGGCCCACGTGGGCATTCGCGAGCGGCTGCCGGTCGCCATCTTCTCGATCGAGATGTCACGCGACGAGGTGACGCAGCGCCTCATGTGCTCGGAGGGGAAGGTCGACTCGAGCCGCCTGCGCACCGGCAAGCTGGCGCCGGAGGAGTGGCCGAAGCTGACGGCGGCCTGCTCGGCGCTGCAGGAGGCGCCGGTCTACGTCGACGACACGGCGGGGATCACGGCACTCGAGATCAAGGCCAAGACGCGCCGGCTGAAGGCGCGCCATCCCGACCTCGCGCTGGTGATCATCGATTACCTGCAGCTGATGTCCGGCGGCGGCCGGTTCGACAACCGCGTCAACGAGATCTCCCACATCTCCCGCCAGCTCAAGCTGATCGCGCGCGACCTCGAGGTGCCGGTGCTGGCGCTCTCGCAGCTTTCCCGCGCGGTCGAGCAGCGCGGCGCCAAGGACCGGCGGCCGCAGCTCTCCGACCTCCGCGAGTCCGGGTCGATCGAGCAGGACGCCGACCTGGTCATGTTCGTGTACCGCGACGACTACTACGACCCGGAGAGCGAGCACAAGGGCGAGGCCGAGGTGATCATCGGGAAGCACCGCAACGGGCCGCTCGATACCGTGCAGCTGGCCTACCAGGGCCGGTACACGCGGTTTGCGAACCTTGCGCAGGGCCCCGCATGAGGACGCGGCCATGCCCTGCAGCGTGATCGTCGGCGCCCAGTGGGGCGACGAGGGCAAGGGCAAGATCGTCGACTGCCTGGCCGAGCGGGCCGATGTGGTCGCTCGCTACCAGGGCGGCAACAACGCCGGTCACACGCTCGTGCTCGGCGACGAGACGTACAAGCTGCGCCTCGTTCCAAGCGGTGTGCTGTGGCCGGGGACGCTGTGCGTCCTGGGCAACGGCTGCGTGCTCGACCCCGAGGTGCTGATCGAGGAGCTGGACGGGCTGGAGGCGCGCGGCATCGACCTCTCCGGTCTGCGCATCTCGAGCAACGCGCACCTGATCATGCCGTGGCACCGCATCATCGACGCCGACTCGGAGCTGATGCTCGGCCGGCTGCAGATCGGCACCACCCGCCGCGGGATCGGGCCTGCCTACGCGGACAAGGCGTCTCGCGTCGGCATTCGTGTCCAGGACCTGCTCGACGAGAAGATCCTCCGCCAGAAGATCCAGACGGCGCTCTCGGTCAAGAACGTCGTGCTGCGCAAGATCTACCACCAGCGGCCGCTCGACAAGGACGTTCTCACCGAGGCGACGCTCCGCTATGCCGAGCGGATCCGGCCGTTCATCGCCGACACGTCACTGCTCGTCAACCAGGCGCTGGACGAGGGCAGGATGGTGCTCTGCGAGGGCGCGCAGGCGACGCTGCTCGACCTCGACCACGGGACGTATCCGTTCGTTACCAGCTCCAACCCGATCGCGGGTGGTGCGTGCGTCGGGCTCGGCTTCGGGCCGACGCGCATCGACACCGTCGTGGGCGTCGCCAAGGCGTACGTCACCAGAGTCGGTGCCGGCGGGTTCCCGAGCGAGGCGGACGAGGAGGCCACCGCCCGGATCCGGGAGCAGGGCGGCGAGTACGGCACCGTCACCGGGCGCGAGCGGCGCTGCGGCTGGCTCGACCTGGTTGCGCTGCGGTACGCGGCGCGTTTGAACGGGCTCACCCAGCTGGCGCTCACGAAGCTCGACGTCCTCTCGATCTTCGACGCGATTCCCGTCTGCACCGCCTACCGCCTACCGGACGGGAGCGTCACCGAGCACTTCCCCTGGCACCAGAGCGACTTCCACCACGCCGAGCCGGTGTACGAACGGCTCGAGGGCTGGAGCACGGACATCTCCGGCGTCCGCGACTTCGACCAGCTGCCCCGCGCGGCCCGCGACTACCTCGCGTTCGTCGAGCAGCGCGTCGGCGTGCCCGTTGCCGTCGTTGGCATCGGTCAGCGGCGCGACCAGATCATCACCCTGCGCGACGTGCTGGCCGCGGCGTAGCGCCGCCCGTCGCAGACGATCGGGTTCTGGTACGCAGCCGTTACCGCGCCGCCCGTGCGCCGTGACATGCGCTCCGTAGCGTGGGGCCGTGCTCGCACGATCGCTCTCGATGCTGCTGGGGATGGCGCTGACCGCCGGATGCACCGGCGCGGGAGCCGCCTCGGGGCCGGCCACCGGCGCCCCGCGCGCACACCGGCGGCCCGAGGCCGGGCCGGCAGCCGTCCATGCCCAGTACCACCGGCCGCCCCAGTTCGTGATGGTCTCGTTCGACGGCTCGGGCGACGCCGCGCTCTGGCGGCACTGGCGCGCCGTCGCGGCGCGCACCGGTGCCAGGTTCAGCTTCTTTCTCTCCGGCGTCTACCTGCTCGACCCGTCGCACGCCGCCGTCTACCACCCGCCCCGGCATCCGGCCGGCAGCTCCGACATCGGGTTCAGCCCGAACGGCGCGGCCGTCCGCGCGCTCGTCCGCCAGATCGACCTCGCATACGCCGAGGGAGAGGAGATCGGCACCCACTACAACGGTCACTTCTGCTCGCCGTGGCCGGGGAACGTCTCGACTTGGACGACGCGTGACTGGGAGCGTGAGATCGACCAGTTCCACAACCTGCTCCACCACGCCGGCGTGGCCGTCCCCGATGCCGAGATCCGGGGCGGCCGCACGCCGTGCCTCGAGGGCCGCATGCCGGCGCTGCGCCGCGCGCTGCGCGCCGAGAACATGACGTACGACACGAGCGGGAACGGGCTGCCCGGCCAGTGGCCGGGGCGCCGAGCCGGCATCTGGAGTTTCCCGCTCGCGCTGATCCGGCTGGTCGGCACGCCGTGGCGGTCGCTCTCGATGGACTACAACTTCTACGTCAACCAGTCGGCCGCCCAGCCCGTGTCCCGGCCGCGGGCCGCACGGCTCTCGGACGACGTCTACGCCAGCCTGATGCGCTACTTCCGCTCCAGCTACCGCGGCGACCGGGCGCCGGTGAACGTCGCAAACCACTTCGCCACCTGGAACCACGGCGCCTACGTTCGCGCGCTGACCCGGTTCGTCGAGGCGGTGTGCGGCAAGCCCGAGGTCCGCTGCGTCACCTACTCGACCCTGGTCTCCTGGCTGAACGCAAGGCCGCCGCGGTGGCTCGCCCGTGACCGCGCCGGACGCTTCGCCCGGCTTGGCTAGGGCGACAGCCGCACGAGCGTCCCACCCGTCCGCTGCACCACCCAGACCGCGTCGCCGGTGGTCGCGATCGCCGCGCCCGCCGCGCCCACGTCGACCGGCCGCGTCACCTGTCCCGTCGATGCGTCGATCCGTGCGACGCCGAAGCTGCCGCTGACCCAGACGCCCCCGGTGCCGGCGGCAATGGAGCCGCCGCCGCCGGGGAGCGAGATGCGGTCGACCAGCCGCGTCGACCGCAGCAGCAGCCGCAGCACGGACGAGCCCTCGTACACCCAGATCGACCCCGCGTAGACGGTGATCTGCGATGGCGGCCCGGCGCCGGCGGCGCCGATGCTGACCGTCGCCGCCACGCGGCCGGTGCCCGGGCGGACGCGGACGACCTCACGGGCCTGGTCATCGGTAACGAACACGCTTCCCGGCGATGTCGTCACCGCCTCCGGCGACGCGGTGATCCGCAGCCGCGAGCGGACCGCGAGCCCGTCGGGATCCAGCCGCGCCAGCGCGCCGCTGTCGAGCGTGGCCCAGATCGACCCGCGGGATGCGAGCAGCGCGCGCACGGCCGCCCCGAGATCCGCCTGGTGGAGCACATGTCCGTCACCGGGATCGATCTGCAGGATGCGAGCGCCGGCCGCCAGGTACACCGCCCCGGGAGTCGCGGCGACCAGATACGGCCGCGGGCTCGGGGGAACCGGAAACGCAGCGCCCGGCCGTGCCGTCGACCTGTCGACCGGGATCAGCGATCCCACCAGGTGGGGGCCGCCGCCCCACACCGCCGCCCAGAGCGTCTGGTGACCGTCCCACGAGATCGCCGGAACGCCGCCGAGCGCCACGCGGGCCGTCACCTGGCGCGGGAGATGCGGTCCGCCGCCCCCGGTCGAGGGTGCCCCGGTCGTCGTCACGGCGACCCGCACCGTCCGCCCGTCGTTCTCGACGTGCAGGCCCGACTGCGTTCCGCAGCCCCCGGCGATCAGAGCGGCCACGAGCGCCGTCGCGCGCCTCACGGATGGAACTCCGGCAGCTCGACGGTGACGACCGCTCCGCCCGCCTCACCGTTTGCGAGCACCAGCCGGCCGCCGATCACGCGTGCCTGCGCCGCGGCGATCGCCAGCCCGAGCCCGATGCCATCGCCGCGGGCCGGCCCGCCGGACGCGAAGCGCTGCGTTGCACGCTCGAGCATGTCGGTCGGGAAGCCGGGCCCTGCATCCCGCACGGTCACCGCGGCATCGCCGATCTCGACGTCGATCGGGGGGCGCCCGTGGCGCTCGGCGTTCGCCATCACGTTCTCGAGGACGCGCTCCAGGCGGCGCGGATCGACCAGGGCACGGCACGGCGACGAGACGTGGACGCGCACGCCGGCGTGACGCCCCGCCACCTCCCCGACGAGCCCGGCCACGTCGACCCAGCGCAGATCGGCGGTCACCGACCCGTTCTCGAGGCGGGCGATCTCGAGCAGGTCCTCCACCAGCTCGCTGAGGTGGCCGACCCGCTCCTTGATCGCCGAGCCGACCTGGTCGCTCTCGAGCAGGCTTGCCGCGGTCACGAGTCCGGTGATCGGCGTCCGCAGGTCGTGCGCAACGTCCGCCACGAACCGCTCCTCACGCTCGATCCGCTGCTTGAGCGCCTCCGCCATCCGGTCGACCGCCTCGCCCAGCGCGGCCACCTCGTCGCCCCCGTGCGCGCCGATCCGGGCGTCCAGGTCACCGTCCGCCACCCGCTCGGCCGCGGCCGCGGCGCGCCGCAGCCGCAGCGACAGCCGGCTCGCAAGCACGACCCCGGCGATGGCGCCGCCGATCGCGGCCGCGATCGCCGCCTCGATCAGCTTGGTGCGCAGGTCGGTCAGCGACCGCTCCTCCGGGCGGAACGTCGACCGCACGAACAGCGGCGTCCCGTCGGACGCGGGGCGGCCGGCCCAGATCGCCGACGATCCCTGCCACGAGCCGCGGTACGTGGCCACGTGCCCGGACCGCACCGCTGCCCGCAGCGCGGGCGGCACCGACGGATCGCCCGCGGGCAGCGCGGGGTATGGGGTCAGCGGCTTGGTCAGCGGGTAGAGCCGCGCGGCCGACCGGACGTTCGCGACCGCCTTTGCGCGCGCGCGGTCGAGCAGGTCCTGGGCGGAGAGCTCGTACACGACCACGCCCACCGAGGTGGCGACGAGTGCGGCGAGCAGCGCGAACGCCACCGCGAGCCGCACCCGCAGCGACGTCATCCGCGCACCATCTTGTACCCCGCGCCGCGGACCGTCTCGATCGCATCGTGGCCGACCTTGCCGCGCAGCCGCCGGACGTGCATGTCGACCAGCCGCGTGTCACCCGCCCAGACGTAGCCCCACACCTCCTCGAGCAGCCGCTCGCGGCTGAGGACGATGCCGGCGTTCTCGGCCAGCATCAGCAGCAGGCGGTACTCCGTCGGCGTCAGCGACACCTCGTCGCCGTCCCGCCGGACGACCATCCCGAGCGGCTCGATCTCGAGTGGGCCGAACCGCAGCGGCGACGCCGGCTCCGCGCGGGTGGCGCGGCGCAGCACGGCGCGCAGCCGCGCGGCCAGCACCGCGGGCTCGAACGGCTTCGTGATGTAGTCGTCGGCGCCCGCCTCGAGGCCGACCACGACGTCGACCGCATCCGAGCGGGCGGTCAGCATGACCACCGGCACGACGCTCGTCTCGCGGATGGCGCGGCACACCGACACCCCGTCGATGCCGGGGAGCATCAGATCGAGCAGCAGGAGGTCGGGTGGGTCGGCGCGAAACGCGTCCAGCCCGGCCTGGCCGTCGGCGGCGGTCGCGACGACGAAGCCGTCGCGCTGCAGCGCGAGCTGCGTCATCTCGCGGATCGTCGGGTCGTCCTCGACCAGCAGGATCCTGTACCGGTCCACGCGTCAAGCGTACGAGATCGCTCCGCCGGCGCAGCTCGGGGTGGCCGGTTGTTACACGATCGCTACGCGCGGATGCGCTCGCCCGCAGGATCCCAGACCGGCTCGCTCACGGCCTGCGCCTGCACCCACTCGCCGAACACCTCGACCTCCACCCGGGTGCCGACCTCGGCCGCGGCAGCGGGGAGGTAGGCGTAGGCGATCGACCGCTCGACGGCGAATCCGTAGCCGCCGGTGGTGATGCGGCCGGCGATCTCGCCGCCCACCCGCACCGGCTCGGAGCCGAGGCAGACGGAGCGCGGGTCGTCGAGCACCAGGCAGCAGAGCCGCCGTTCGGCGTCGCGGCCGCGCGCGGCAAGGAGCGCGTCGCGCCCGATGAAGTCGCCCGTGTCCGGCTTGACGGCGAACGCGAGGCCGGCCTCGTCGGGCGTCTCCTCGGGCGTCATGTCCGAGCCCCAGACGCGGTAGCCCTTCTCGATCCGCAGGGCGTCGATGGCGCGGTAGCCGCAGGCGCGAAGCCCGTGGTCGCGGCCGGCCGCCCAGAGCAGGTCCCACAGCGCCTGTCCGTACTCGGACGGGCAGTAGATCTCCCAGCCGAGCTCGCCGACGTAGGTGACCCGGACCGCGAGGCAGGGCACCGACCCGATCGAGAGCTCACGCGCGGTCATGTAGCGGAACGCCTGGTTGGAGATGTCCGTGCGGGTCAGCGGCTGGAGGATGTCCCTGGCGCGCGGCCCCCAGAGGCCGTAGCACGCGTACGCCGACGTCACGTCGGTCAGCTGGACGCTGCCGTCCGGTGGCAGGTGCTTTCGCACCCAGGCCATGTCGTGGTTGCCAAACGCGGTGCCCGTCACGATCCGGAAGCGGTCGTCCGCGAGCCGCGTGACGGTGAAGTCGCATTCGATGCCGCCTCGGCGGTTCAGCATCTGGGTGTAGACGACCGACCCGGCGGGCCGGTCGACGTCGTTGGCGCACAGCATCTGCAGCGCCGCGAGCGCGCCGGGGCCGTGCACCTCGAACTTGGCGAAGGACGTCTCGTCGAACAGGCCCGCCCGCTCCCGGGTCGCGATCGCCTCCGCGTGGATCGCGGGCGACCAGTTCTCGCCCGCCCACCCTCGCGGGCGCAGCGACTCGTCGCCGTCCGCCGCGTTCGGCTCGAACCAGTTCGCGCGCTCCCACCCCGACTTCTCGCCGAACGATGCGCCCAGCTCGGCCAGCCGGGCGTAGGCGGGTGACAGCCGCAGCGGCCTGCCGGCCTGCCGCTCGTGGTTGGGGTACTTGATGTCGTAGTAGGTGGCGTAGACCTCGGTGGCCCGTGCCAGGGTGTATCTCTGGCTGCGGTATTGCCGGCCGAAGCGGCGGATGTCCATGTGCCAGATGTCGAGACTCGGCTCGCCGTTGACGATCCACTCCGCCATCTGCCAGCCCATGCCGCCGGCGCCGGCGAGGCCGTGGGCGCAGAATCCGGCCGCCACCCAGAAGCCGGGAACGTCCGACTCGCCGAGGATGAACTCGCCGTCAGGGGTGAAGGCCTCGGGCCCGTTGAAGAGCTTCCTGACCTCGGCCTGCTCCATCGCCGGGACGCGCTCGATCGAGTTCTGGAGCAGCTCCTCGAACCGATCCCAGTCCTCGGGGAGCAGCTGCGCCTCGAACCCGTCGGGAACGCCGTCGAGCGCCCAGGGCGCGGGCGTGCGCTCGTAGCCGCCCATGATGAGGCCGCCCACCTCCGTCCGCCAGTAGACGAGGTTGTCCGGGTCGCGGAGGGTCGGCAGGGGCTGCAGGGGAGGATCGAACGCCTCGGTGATGAGGAACTCGTGCGCGTAGGCCACGATCGGCACATCCACGCCGACCATGCGGGCGATCTGCGGCGCGTACATCCCGCCCGCGTTGATCACGACGTCGGTGCGGATGGTGCCCTTGTCGGTGACGACCTCGTGCACGCGGCCGTTGCGCAGGTTGATGCCGGTCACCCGCGTCCGCTGCTCGATCTCCGCTCCGCGCAGCCGTGCGCCGTCCGCAAGCGCGAAGGTCAGCTGGCTGGGGTCGAGGTAGCCGTCCTGCGGGAGGAACGCCGCGCCCATCACGCCCTCGGTGCTCATCGGCGGGAACAGCTCCTGCGCCTCCTTGGCGGAGATCAGCTCGACCGGCAGGCCGAAGCTCTTCGCCCAGCCCGCCTGGCGCTGCAGCTCCTCCATCCGCGGGCGCGACGATGCGAGCCGGAGGCCGCCCAGCTCGTGCCAGCCGGGATCCTTGCCGGTCTCCTGCTCGACGTCGCGGTAGAGGCCGACCGAGTACTGCATCATCTTGGTCAGGCTGACGGTCGAGCGCAGCTGGCCGACGAGGCCCGCCGAATGCCAGGTGGAGCCGTGCGTGAGGCCGTACTGCTCGACCAGCACGACGTCCGTCCAGCCGAGCTTGGCGAGGTGGTAGAGGATGCTGCAGCCGCCGACGCCGCCGCCGATGACCACCGCGCGGGCTTCAGAGCGCATCGAACGTCTCCCGGATCAGCGGTATAGACCAGTCCAGGGCATCTACGATACCCGCTGCTCCCACCAGCCGCTCGGGCGGCGACGTGCCGGCGATCACGATGCACTCCATGCCGGCGGCGAGCGCCGACTGGAGCCCGCGTTCCGAGTCCTCGAAGACCAGCGTCGCCTTCGCAGACAACCGTCTGCCCTCGTGCTCGGAGAGACGGTCGAGTGCAAGCAGGTACCCCTCGGGGTCCGGCTTGCCGCGCTCCACGTCCTCGAGGCAGACCAGCACCTCGAAGACATCTCGAAGGCCGGCCGCCTCGAGCACGGCCTCGATCTCGAGCCGTGCCGCGCCGGACGCGATCGCCACCGGGACGCGTGCGGCGATCTGGCGGACGCACTCGGCCGCCTGCGGGAGGATCGTGGGGCTCTCGCGCTGCGCCTCGAGGTACAGCTCCGTGCGGCGGCGGACGACATGCTCGAGCAGCGCCGGCTCGTCGCCGCGGCCGAAGCGTCCGAGCACGCGCTCGGCGATCTCGGCGTCCGAGTAGCCCGCGAACTCCTCGAAGTAGAGCGACGCCGGGACGTCGATCCCCACCTCACCGAAGATGCGGTGGAACAACTCCGCTAGGAGCCCTTCGTCGTCCGAGATGGTGCCGTTGAAGTCGAAGAGGACGGCATCGGGCACGGCCGGCGAGTGTAGCCGCTTCGGTGCGCGGGCAACTACCGTGCCGTGATGGAGCACCGGCGGCTTGGCGGCACGGACCTCGAGATCTCGGCGATCGGCTTCGGCTCGTGGGAGGCGGGCGGGGCGCACTGGGGCGCGAACGCCTCCGAGGACGGCGTGATCGCGGCCATCCGCGCCGGCATCGACGCGGGCATGACGTGGGTGGACACGGCCGAGGTCTACGGGCAGGGCGTGTCCGAGCAGATCGTGGGCCGCGCCGTGGCCGGTCGCGACGACGTGCTGGTGTTCACCAAGGTGGCGCCCGACGAGGGCAGCGGCGTGCGCCCCGAACAGATCCGGAAGGCGATCGACGGCTCCCTGCGGCGCCTCGCGCGCGACCACATCGACCTCTACCAGGTGCACTGGCCCGACGACGCGGTGCCGGTCGAGGAGACGTGGGGGGCGATGGCGGAGCTGGTCGAGGCCGGCAAGGTGCGACACGTCGGCGTCTCGAACTTCGGTCGCGAGCTGATCGAGCGGTGCCAGGCCATCCATCCGGTGGCGTCCGTGCAGAACGAGTTCTCGCTGCTCGAGCAGGCCGACCGGGCCGAGCTGCTGCCGTGGTTGCACGACCAGGGCATCGGCTACCTCGCGTACAGCCCGCTCGCGGCCGGCCGGCTGACCGGGGCGATGCGGCCCGACCACCGGTTCGGCGAGGACGACTGGCGGAGCGGTCGAGGCCGGTTCGCGAGCTGGCGCGAGGAGGGTTCGGAATGGTCGTTCGACCCCGAGCCGCTGACGCGGGATCTTGCGAAGGTGGACGCAATGCAGGCGGACGCCGAGCGGCTCGGTGCGACCGTGGCGCAGCTCGCGCTGCGGTGGGTGATCGAGCAGCCGGGCGTCACCGCGGCGATCGCGGGCAGCCGGAATCCCGAGCACACGCGGGCCAACGCGCAGGCCGGCGAGCTGCGGCTGGACGGCGAGGCTGCCGCGCGGTTGGACGACCTCTTCGGCTAGATCTGACGCGTAGGATGCGGGCGTGACCGCCGCCACGCTGACCGCCGACCCCTGGCTGGAGCTGGGCGCCGGGGAGGCCGATCCGTTCGGCCGGCTCGAGGAGTTCCTCGCCGGGCACGGGTTCGGCGTGTGGAGCGAGCCGTTCGTGCCGGCGGCAGAGGGCCTGGTCGCCGACCTCTACCTCGGCTACGGCCTCGCGGCGCAGCTGCCCGGCGTGACGTCGCCCCAGCCGCCGGAGCCGTGCAGGCTCCCGGCGCTCGCCTGCCACGTGCGCTCGGCGCGTGGCGGCCGCGAGGCGCTCGCCGGCCGCTTCCAGGTCGGCGTGTGGCAGCCGACGTGGACGGCTTCGGAGCACGCGGGCGCCGTCACGGCGGTGCGCGAGGCGATCGCCCGCGGCGACGTCTACCAGGTCAACGTGGTGGCGCACCACAGCGCACCGTTCGCGGGAGACCCGAGCGGGGTCGAGGCGGCGCTCGCGCCGCTCGGCGCTGAGCAGGCGATGGCGATGCACGGCGGCGACTGGTCGGTCGTCTCCGCGAGCCCGGAGCTGTTCCTCCGTCGCCGTGGCGACGTCGTCGAGACCATGCCGATCAAGGGCACCCGGCCCGCCGACGATCCCGAGCGGATCGCCGCACACCCGAAGGATCGCGCCGAGCACGTGATGATCGTCGACCTCGAGCGCAACGATCTTGCGCGGATCTGCGTGCCCCACAGCGTGCATGTCCCGGATTACCTGGTGGAGCGGCCGATGGCGGGCGTCCGGCACCTCGTCTCGCGCGTGCAGGGCCGGCTGGCGCTCGGCGTCGGGCTCGGCGACCTGCTCCGCGCGACGTTCCCCGGCGGCTCCGTCACCGGGGCGCCGAAGGTGTCGGCGGTCAACCACATCGCGCGGCTGGAGCCGGTCGGCCGCGGAGCGTCGATGGCGGCGCTCGGGCGGGTGTACCCGAACGGCGACCTCGAGCTCGGCCTGACGATCCGGACGTTTGCCATCGCCGACGGAGCGATCCACCTCTGGGTCGGCGGCGGGATCGTCTGGGACTCCGACCCGGCGGCCGAGGTCGAGGAGTCGTGGGTCAAGGCCAGGCCGCTGCTTGCGCGGCTGGCGGGCTGAGGCGGGTCTGCCCCCAAGGGGGCAGAGCGGGTCTGCTACGCGGGTCTGCCCCCTTGGGCTGACCCGGCCGGCCTGCACCCGGCGCCTCGAGACGCACACCGCACCAGCATTCACCGAAGCCGCTCGATGATCTCCTCGATCGCCGCCCGAGCGTGCCTGCCGGCCGCCCCCTGCCACCATGCCGCGTGGCCCAGCACGAACGTATCCCACGCCCAGTCCGCCTTCTCGCGGTCGCCTTCGACGCCCCAGTAGTAGTCGAGGAACGAGATGCCGTACTCGAACTGGCACGCGGCGAGCACGTCCGCGAACGCGTCGCGCTCCTCCTCGGTCAGCGCTGCGGTCGCGTGGTACGCCCCGACCAGCTCGCGCGCGTGCTCGAGGTCGTACGCCCCGTCCTCACCCTCCGAGATGCGGTTCCAGAAGAAGCAGTTGCGCTCGACGCCGACCGCCAGGTCGAGCACCCGCGGTGCGACATCCGCCTGGTGGAAGTCGATGATCGAGCTCACGTCATCCCCCCGGAAGAACAGGTTGTTCGTCTGCCAGTCGCCGTGCAGCGGGCTCACCGCCAGCGCCCCGACGACCGGGCGCAGCCGGTCGAACAGTGCGCCGTAGCAGGCGTCCACCGGGCCGCGCCAGTCCACGCCGGTCAGGTAGTCCGCGACCGCCGGCCGCGCGGCGCACAGCGCCTCGACGGCCTCCACCGGCGTCATGCTGACCAGCCCCAGCTGTACCACGAAGCCGCTCTGCGGCTGGGGCCGCAGAGGCCCGAAGCCCCGGGCCGCGGTGTGCAGCAGCGCCAGCTGCCGGCCCGCCGACCGCACGTGCTCCACCGACCGGAACGGTTCCCACGTGTCGACGCCGGCGTAGGTGTCGTCGCCCTGGGCAACGTCGAACAGCTCGTACCACAGCCCGTTCGACTCGACGACGCCACGGCTGCGGACGGCCGGCACCCCGCGGTCGGCGAGGTGCCCGGCCAGCGCGTGCTGCCACTCGAGCTGATCGATCGTCCTGCCCATCGGTGGCTGGCGCTTTACGATCGCCTCGTCGCCGTCCCACCGGCAGTGCGCCACGGCGAACAGCCAGCGCAGGTGCTGCGCGACGATCTCGACCGGCCGGCCGATCACCGCCGACGCCTCCGACGGCTCGATCGGCCCCCAGTAGCGGTCGGTCACCCCCACGCGCGGTTTGTACCATTGCCCCGTGCCCGACGTGCTCGTCACCGCGGACTGGGTCGCCCAGCACCTGGACGGCGTGCGGCTCCTCGACGTCCGCGGCGAGGTCGCGAACGAGCCGCCCCGCTACCGGGCGCATCCCGACCGCTACGCGGAGGGGCACATCCCGGGAGCCGTCTTCGTCGACTGGCGTGAGGACTTCACCGCTCGCCGCGCAGAGGTGCCTGTGACGCTCGCGCCGCCCGAGGTGTTCGCCGCCGACGCGACCCGGCTCGGCATCGCACCCGACACGGTCGTCGTCGCCTACGACGAATACCACAACGTGCTCGCCGGGCGCATCGTGTGGGTCCTGCGCAGCTACGGCCACCCGGCGGCGCACGTGCTGGACGGGGGCCTGGCCGCCTGGACGCGCGACGGCCGCCCGCTCGACGGCGGCGAGGAGCATCCGGCCCCGACCGATCCGCCGTACCCCGCTCCGGCGGCACAGGACGGGCTGATCGGCCGCGACCAGCTGTGCGAGGCTCAGCGAGCCGGCACGCAGGTGCTCGATGCGCGAAAGCGCGCGGAGTACGCGGGCGAGGAGACCCACGCACGCCGCGCCGGGCACATCCCCGGCGCCCTGAACGTCCCCTATCGCTCGCTCCTCGCCGATGACGGCACGTTCCTCCCGCCCGAGCGGCTTAGGGCGGTGCTCGAGGCCCACGGCGTCGACCTCGGCCGCCGTGCCGTCGCCTACTGCAACGGCGCCGTATCCGCGACCGCCGTCGCCAACGCGATCCAGCTCGCGGGCGGCCCGCGCCCGCTGCTCTACGACGGCTCCTGGAACGAGTGGGGCAACCGCGACGACACCCCCGTGCAAACCGGCGGCTGATCCCCGCGTCCTACTGAACGTCCGCCTCCGTGCCGATCATTTCGTGGTGCTGCGCTCCGCGACACACGCATCGATCCTGATCTTCCTCGCCGCTCTGGGAGCGGGCTGCGGCCTCGGCTCGTCGGCGCCGGCGACCGCCGATCTGCGAACGCCCTCCCCCTGCCGCGTGCAGGCCTATCCGGCACCCGATCCGCACCGTCCCCGCTATGCCCTGCGCGTCGCAATCGCGCCCGCCGCGCACACCGTGACGGGCAGCGTCCGCGTTGCGTTCACGCCCGACCTCGCGACGCGGACGGTCGTCTTCCGGCTGTGGCCGAACGCGCCCCTGCCACGCCGGCACGGTGCCAGGCTGACCACCGGGCCGGTCACGGTCGACGGCCACGCGGCCCGGTCGCATCTGGCCGATCCCACGACGCTGGTCGTGAACCACCGCCTCGCTGCCGGTGCGACGGTGCGCCTGGCGCTCACCTTCCACCTGTCGCTGCCCCAGAACCTGCGCGACCGCGTCTCCCAGCGGGGCAGCGCCATCCGTCTTGGCTCGTTCTTCCCGATCCTCCCCTGGGTGCCGGGGAGCGGCTGGGCGCTCGACCCTCCGACCCGGGTGCCCGCCGAGACGTCGACCTCCCCGGTCGGGGACTTCGACGTGGCCATCACCGCACCGGCCGGTCTGGGAGTGGTCGCGAGCGGCGTCCAGGTGGCGCCCCACCGCTGGGTCGCCGGCGCCGTCCGGGACTTCGCCATCGCCACCGGCGACTTCCAGTATGTCCGCCGCACCGCCGACGCGCCGCATCCCGTCGCCCTCACGGTTGCGATCAGCCGCGGCGTCGAAGTCGACCCGCAGCAGGCGGCCGACGACGCCCAGGTCGCCCTCGAGCACCTCGCCCGCCTCTATGGCCGGTACCCGTGGCGGACGCTGACCGTGGCCTACGGCCCCGACCTGACGGGCGAGGGGATCGAGTACCCCACGATCATCTTCCAGGGCCCGGACCGCCGCCGCCTGATCACGGCTCACGAGGTCGCACACCAGTGGTTCTACTCGCTCGTCGGCAACGACCAGGCGCGCGATCCGTGGCTGGACGAGGCGCTCGCCAGCTGGGCCGGCGCCGAGACGAGCAACGACATGCCGACGTTCGCGAACGTCCCCATCCCGTCGGACGCGGGTGGCCATCTGGGGGCCCCGATGACGTTCTGGGAGAGCCGGCCGCGCGAGTACTTCGCCGGCGTCTACGCCCAGGGCGTGCAGGCGCTGAGCTCGCTCGGCAGCACCCGGCGGGTGGAGTGCGCGCTGCGCCGCTACGCCGCCCGCAACGCGTACCGGATCGCCACGGACGGCGACGCGCTGGCGGCCTTCTCCACGGTCGTCCGCGATGCCCGCCAGGATCTCGGCCGTTACGGCGTTCGCTGACGCGGCGTCCGCACCGGTGTAGCCGGGAGCGCCACTCCCGGCGCGCGTTGTGTCCGATCCGATATTGTCGCCGCCCGTAGGCACGCGTAGCCTTGCGGCTCGCGACCAAGCCGTATGTGCACAGTCACCATGCGCGCAGACAAGGAGGAACTACGTGGCGACCGACCTCGAACGGTTCGTCAGCGCCGACGGGCGAGACGACAAGATCGCTGAGGTGCGCCGGCGCATCGACGCCGAGGGCATCACCTACATCTACTACCAGTTCATCTCGGTCACCGGCCGGATCATGGGCAAGGGCGTGCCCGCGGCGCACTGGGAGAACATGGCCAAGAAGGGCTTCCAGCTGGTGTACGGCTCGACGGCGAACCTGTTCACCGACCGCCACGGCGACTACATCGGGTATGGCCCGGAGGCGTGGGAGCTGGTCGGCATCCCCGAGCCCGAGACGTTCCAGCCGCTGCCCTGGGATGCGAAGGTGGCACGGGTCTGGTGCACGTGCTTCCGCGGCCGCGAGGACGAGAAGAACGGCGGCGGGTTCCTCAGCTCGGACTGCCGCGGCAACCTGAAGCGGATCCAGGCCGACTTCGAGGAGCGCACGGGCCTGCACCTGCGCGCCGGCACCGAGCCGGAGATGATGTGGCTGAAGATGCGCCCGGACGGCACGCCCGACGTCGAAGGCGTGACCAAGCCCTACTGCTACCACATCGACCAGTTCTCCGAGCTCCAGCCGATCATCCACAAGGTGATCGAGTACGGCCAGGCGATGGGGCTCGACATGATCCAGGGCGACCATGAGGACGCGCCCGGCCAGATCGAGCTGAACTTCAACTTCGGCCGTGCCGAGGAGACCGCTGACAACCTCAGCACGTTCCGGCAGATCTGCAAGCAGGTCGGCCGCGAGCTGAACGTGTTCCCGTGCTTCATGCCGAAGCCGTTCATGGGCGTGTCGGCCAACGGGTGCCACCACAACATCTCGCTGTGGCGCGGAGACGAGAACGTCTTCATGCCAGAGGGCGAGGACCAGCGGCTGCCCAGCCAGACCGGCCTCTACGCCATCGGCGGCGTGCTCGAGCACCTGTCGGCGCTGACCGCCGTGACCGCCTCGACGGTGAACTCCTACCGCCGGCTGTGGGACACCGGCTTCTGGGCTCCCGTCTTCGCGGACTGGGGCTTCCAGAACCGCACCACGGCGCTGCGCGTGTCGGCCCCGGGGCGGTTCGAGTACCGCTCGGTCGACTCGGCCGTGAACCCGTATCTCTCGCTGGCGGCCCTGATCAAGGCGATGGACGACGGAATCCAGCGATCGCTCGATCCCGGCGCCCCCGAGGAGCGCAACATCTACGAGGCGATGGCCGGCGGCAAGGAGGTCAAGCGCATCCCGATGACCTTCGGCGACGCCCTCGACGCACTGGACGAAGACGAGGTGATCCAGTCGGCGCTGCCCGACGAGATGCTCAAGGTGTTCCTCCACTACAAGCGCGACGAGTGGGAGCGCTACTGCGCCGAGGTGACGGAATGGGACGTCAAGGAATACCTGGACGTTCTCCCGTAGGGCTCGACGCCGGTCCGCCGCGCGGCGGACCGGTGAGCCCGCTGGGCGGTTAGCTGAGACGGCACGGCACGGCCCTCCACTATGGACGATCCTCCATAGGCCGGAGGCCCGTGCCGGCAGTACTATCGGACTCCATTCGTGCTGGCGAAGCGGGATTGCAACGCCGGCCAGAGACCAGGAAAGGTTCTCCGCGTATGTGTGGAATCGCAGGGATCATCTACCGGGACGGCGCGCACGACATCGGGCGCGAGATGACCCGGATGCTTCAGTCGATGAAGCACCGCGGGCCGGATTCGACCGGCTACGCGCTGTTCGGGCCGCCGTCCGAGAGTGTCATGATGCGCTACAAGCTGGCCGATGCCAACGACGCGCGCGACTTCGAGTTCGAGGAGCGCCTCGAGCGCAACCGCGCCGAGGTGGAGACGCGGCTCCGCCAGCTCGGCGCGCGCGTGCACGAGGTGGAGGAGGAGACCGACTACGCGTTCCGCGTCAGGATGGACTTCGCCGGCAACCTCAAGGAGCTGGCGGACTTCATCGAGGACGTGCCGGGCGCCGAGGTGCTCTCGCTCGGCCATTCGCTCGAGATCGTGAAGGACCTCGGCGACGCCGAAACCGTCTGCAAGCAGTACGACCTGGACGAGTTCGGGGGCACGCACGCCATCGGCCACGTTCGCATGGCGACGGAGTCCGACGTCGACATCTCGGGCGCCCACCCCTACTGGGCCTACCCGTTCGCCGACGTGGCCGTCGTGCACAACGGCCAGCTCACCAACTACTTCCAGTGGCGCCGCCGCCTCGAGCGCAGCGGCCACCGGTTCCAGTCGGAGTGCGACTCCGAGGTGATCGCCGTGTATCTCGCCGAGAAGATGAGCGAGGGCCTCGACCTGGAGGCGGCGATGAACAAGAGCCTCGAGGAGCTCGACGGCGTGTTCACCTACATCTGCGTGACCGACGACGCGCTCGGCGTCGCGAAGGACGAGATGGCCGCGAAGCCGCTGGTGCTGTACGAGTCGGACGACCTCGTCGCGCTGGCGTCCGAGGAGATCGCGATCCGCGCGATCATCGACCGTGAGATCGAGACGTACGACCCCTACGAGGGCGAGGTGCTGGTATGGACGCGGTAGGCGAGCGCAAGATCACCTATGACGCCCGCGGTCTGGTCGAGCCGGACGACACCGTCCTGAACGTCGCGGAGGTGGACGGGACGACGGCGGTGTTCGACGCCGCGAACCTGACCACGCGGCAGATCAACCTTGAGCTGCGCAACCTGCTCTACGAGCGGGGCGTGAAGGACGTGACGGTCAAGAACCCGGGCGCGAAGCACTCGCTCGGGGTCGGCATCCTGACCCGCTGCAAGATCACGTTCGAGGGCAGCCTCGGCTACTTCGGCTGCGGGCTGATCGACGGCCCCGAGGTGCACATCACCGGCCGGGTCGGCTGGTCGGCCTGCGAGAACATGATGTCGGGCGTCGTCGTCATCGAGGGCAACGCCGGCTCCCTGACGGGCGCAGCTCTGCGGGGCGGCGACCTGGTCGTGAAGGGCCGCGTCGGCGCCCGCTCGGGCATCGACCAGAAGGGCGGCACGATCATCACGCTCGGCAGCGCCGGCTCGATGACGGGGTTCATGATGCAGCGCGGGCGCCAGGTGATCTGCGGCGACGCCGGCCCCGGTCTGGGCGACTCCATGTACGACGGCATCATCTACGTCGGCGGCAAGGTGAAGGCGCTCGGCATCGACTGCGTTCCCGGCGAGTGGACGGATGCCGACACGGAGTTCATCGAGCGGAAGTTCCGCATCTACGGGCTCGGATCGCCGCCGGAGTTCCAGAAGTTCGTCTGCGGCAAGAAGCTCTACAACTACGACAACCTCGAGCCGTCCGAGCGCAAGCTCGTCCTCTAGGAGGCCCATAGATGGCAACTGACAAGACCTCCTCGCAGCGGAACGTGCTCGGGCACAGCCGCATCTTCACGCCCGAGGTGATCAACGACATCCACGTCAAGGCCGAGCTCGGGCGCTACCGCATGCGCGGGTTCTCGATGTTCAAGCCGATCCCGCACTGGGACGAGCTGATGTTTATGCCCGGCACCCTGACCCGGTTCGTGATCGAGGGCTACCGCGAGAAGTGCGAGACCAAGACCGTGATCGGCGGCCGCTTCGCCAAGAAGCCGCTCGAGCTCGACATCCCCGTCTACATCACCGGCATGAGCTTCGGCGCGCTGTCGCTCGAGGCCAAGATGGCGCTCGCGAAGGGCGCCTCGATGGCCGGCACGGCGACCTGCTCCGGCGAGGGCGGCATGATCCCGCCCGAGCGCGACCTGTCGACCAAGTGGTACTACCAGTGCATCCAGAGCCGGTACGGGTTCAACCCGCACCACCTGATGCTGGCCGACGCGTGCGAGTTCTTCATCGGCCAGGGCTGCAAGGTCGGCCTGGGCGGCCACCTGATGGGCCAGAAGGTGACGGAGCAGGTGGCCGAGATGCGGTCGCTGCCGGCCGGCATCGATCAGCGCTCGCCGGCCCGGCATCCGGACTGGCTGGGCCCCGACGACCTCTCGCTGAAGATCCAGGAGGTCCGTGAGGCGACGAACTACCAGATCCCGATCCAGCTGAAGCTGGGCGCTTCGCGCGTGTACGACGACGTCCGCATGGCGGCGAAGTGCGGCCCCGACGTGATCTACCTGGACGGCGCCGAGGGCGGGACCGGAGCTGGACCGCACATCGCCACCGAGGAGACCGGCATACCGCTGATGGCGGCGATCCCGGAGGCGCGCCGCGCGCTCGAGGACGTCGGCCTCGCCGACGAGATCGACCTCGTCGTCGCCGGCGGCATCCGCAACGGCGGCGACGTCGCGAAGTGCATCGCCCTCGGCGCGAAGGCCGTGGCGATCGGGCACTCCGCGCTGGTCGCCCTCAACTGCAACAAGGAGATCCCCGGGGTCACCGACTTCGAGGGCACCATCGGCGTTCCCGCCGGCCAGTGCTACCACTGCCACACCGGCCGCTGCCCGGTCGGCGTGACCACGCAGGATCCCGAGCTGCGCAAGCGGCTGGTCGTCGACGAGGCGGCCGAGCGGGTCTACAACTTCCTGCACACTCTGACGCTCGAGGTGCAGATGCTGGCCCGCGCGTGCGGCAAGACCAACATCCACAGCCTGGAGCCCGAGGATCTCTGCGCGCTGACCACCGAGGCCGCCGCGATGGCCCGTGTGCCGCTGGCCGGCACGACGTACATCCCGGGCGTGACCGAGGAGCGGACGCTGAACGAGATCCGCCGGCTGGTTGCGCGCCAGCACCAGGATGACGTGCTGAGCTCCCACGACACGCCGCTGCATGCGGCTGGAGACTGACGATGACGAAGGAACCCGACAAGACCACCGTCGGCATCGACGCCGAGTACCTGTCCGGCCATCGCTTCCCGTACCAGGAGGACATGAGCCTGATCGAGGACATCGATCTCATGGCCGCGACGCCGGGCGAGGACATCAACTGGCTGGAGGACGTCGAGCTGCTCGAAGAGGACGGCCTTCCGGCGGTCTTCGACCGGTATTCGAACTCGTTTCTGAAGCTCTACTTCGACGTTCCGGCCGGGCGCGAGAACGAGATCGCGCGCAAGGTGCTGATCATGCACCTCCAGTCCGGGAACAGCTACGGGATCCAGCTGAAGGAGCAGCACTGCAAGTTCCCTCAGCCCGAGCTGGGCAGCTGGGTCGAGAACTCGAAGACCGTCGGCGAGAACTGGCAGCCGCCGGTGCTCGAGGGCTGGGAACCGCCGATCCACTGAGCGCGGCCGGCCGGGTCTTCACGCGGCCTGTCAAAAGTTGTAGATTCGCGCTGCGCCCCCCGCAGAAGGGCGCACGACTCCGGCTCAGGAGCGCCCGCCACGGCCCGGCGGGCGCTCCCTAGCTCTCCCGCGTACGCTGTTGCCGTGGGGCGCGCCGAGAATCTTGCGGCGGTGGAGCGGTTCCGCCGCGCGTGTCGGGCAGACGCGGACGTCGTGGCGGCGTTCCTGGGTGGGTCGTATGCCGCACGGACGGACCGCCCCGATTCGGACATCGACCTGTACCTGATCACCGAACGGGAGCGCTACGACGCCTTCGTTGCGCGCCTCGATGACTTCATGGCGTCGTGGTCGCAGCCGGTCTCGACGGAGCTCGTGCGCGACTTCGAGGGACTGGGGTTCGACCTGCTGCCGTTCCGGCTTGCCGACGGCGTGCGCGGCGAGCTGGCGCTGGCTCACACCGGCAACTTCCGGTCGACCCACGGCGGCCCGCACCGCGTGCTGACGGATCCCACCGGGCTGCTCGACGGCGTTGTCTTCCCCCAGCGTTAGGCGACGGTGGGGATCCCTGAGCGAGTCGCGACGTTCTGTGACGCGGCCGTTGCGCGGGAAAACGGGCTCGCGACCGCGGCCGTCCGCCGGCTACTCCAGCAGCGCGGCCGCCTTCTCGACCATCTCCCGCTCGCCGCGGTAGCTCAGCCGCTTCAAGTCGTCCAGCGGGATCCATTGCGCGCGTGCCACCTCCCGCCGCATGGCCGGCTGGATGTGCCCGATCCGGCCGCGGCGGAAGCGCAGCAGATAGAAGATCACCACCTTGAACACCCGCACCCCGCCGCGCGTGTAGACGTACCGCACGTCACCGAGCCGGCGATCGAGCGAGCACTCGATCCCCGCCTCCTCGTGCACCTCCCGCAGCGCTGTGGCGTCGGCCTGCTCCCCCGGGTCGATCAGCCCCTTGGGCAGGGCCAGCACGTCCGGCCGGCCGGCCGGCTCGATCGCGGCGAACCACCAGCGGCCGCGCATGCGGCGGACGGCGACGCCACCCGACGACAGCTCGCGCGGCATCAGGCCGCCGGTGCGGCCCGCCTGTCGGCCGCCGCAGCAACGAACGCCCGGAAGACGCCGAGCCACCGGTCGTCCCACCGCCAGCCCTCGTGCAGCTCGCACTGCATCGCGAGCACGAACCGTCCCGGCATCTCCAGCGCCTCGATGACGCCGTCGGAGGCGCGCGCCGACACGACCAGCCCTTCGCCGATCCGATCGACGGCCTGATGGTGGAAGCTGTCCACCTCCGCCTCCTCGGCCCCGGTGAGCTCGTGCAGCAGTGATCCGGGCTCGATGCCGATCGGATGGCGCGGGTGCTCCGGCACCGGCGCACCGGCCATGGTCGCGTCCTTGAAGCGGCGCCAGTACCGGCCGGTGGCATCGCTCGGGTGGCCGCGGTATGCCGGGTCGAGGCTCAGGTCCTGGAGCATCGTCCCGCCCAGCGCGACGTTCAGGGCCTGCATGCCCCGGCAGGCGCCGATGATCGGCATGCCACGGTCGACGGCGCGTCGGATGAGATCGAGCTCGAACGCGTCCCGCGCCGGGTCGAGCGGGCCGAGCAGCGCATGCGGCTCCTGGCCGTAGCGTGCCGGGTCGATGTCGTGCCCCGCTGCGATCATCAGCCCGTCGACGCGGTCGAGCAGGTCGTCGACCGCCTCCTCCAGTCGCGGCAGCGTGACCGGCAGCCCGCCGGCCATGGCGATCGGCCGCTGGTAGCCCTCGCCGAGGTAGTCGCCGACGTCCCGGAAGCTGGTGGAGACCCCGATCAGCGGCTTCATCGCTACCCCCGGCGGTTCACGACCACGGGTAGGGGCTGTTCGACACCGGGTGCAGGTCGCCCGTCGCGAACCGCTCGTAGCGGAACGGGTAGAGCAGGCTGCTGTGGCCGCCGGTGACGACCTTCGCCACCTCGCGTCCGACCCCGATCATCTTATAGCCGTGGTTCGAGTCGGCGATCACGTAGACGTTCGGGCGCATGTAGTCGAACACCGGGAAGCTGTCGACGGTGAAGCAGCCGACGCCGCCGGAGCGGATGTTCCGGTACGTCGCGCGCTTGCCCTCGAACCGCTTCATGCAGTGCGACAGCGATGCGCACCACATGTCCGCGAAGGCGGGCTCCACCGACGCCGTCGGATACGGATCGACCTCGAACTCCTCGCCGACGATGACGGGCGCCGCTCCGCCCTGCACGCCGTGCAGGTCCTGCTTGAAGTAGTTGCCCCAGAACTCGTCCGTGATCAGCTTGCCGTCGTCGTCGTAGAGCGGGGCGTCCGAGTCGACGTGGAGCACCGGCGGCATGGAGCCGTCCTCGAGCGAGAGCAGCTTCGGGTCGACCTCGATCTCGCCCTCCTGGAGGTACCAGTAGGTCCACATGTTCTTGTTCTCGTGCAGCTCCCCGTCCGGCGTGCGCACGTCGAGCCGGTTGGGAAGGCCGAGCATCGTCCAGATCTCCTCGACCCAGGGGCCGACGCCGACGATCACCTGCTCGGGCGCGATGTCCCCCTGGTCGGTGTGCACCGTGGTCACCGCGCCGGAGCCGTCCATCTCGAAGCCGGTCACACGCACGCCGTCGACGAGCCGTGCACCGGCCTGCTTGGCCTTCGCCGCGAGCCCGTGCAGCGACGCCATGTTGTTGGCGAAGCCGCCCTTCTCCTCGTGCAGGCAGACGTGTACGCCCTGTGCCCGCCAGTCGGGGAAGAGGCGGAGCATGTAGTCCCGCACCTCCTGCTCGCCGACCACAAGCTCCGACGGATAGCCGATGTTCTGCTGGCGCTGGTGCACCTCGGTCAGGTCGCCGACCTGACGCTCGGCGCCGAGCGCCATGTAGCCGACCGGGTGGTAGCTGAAAGCCTCCGGATCCTGCTCCCACACCTCGACGTTCGCGGCCATCAGCTCGCTCATCGCCGGCTGGTAGTAGTTGTTGCGAACGACGCCGCAGGCAATGCCGGACGCGCCGGCACCAACCCCGGTCTTGTCGATCACCAGGACGTCGGGCTCCTCCCCTGAGGCGGCCTGCTCCTTGGCCAGGTGCCAGGCGCTCGAGAGGCCGTGGATACCGGCCCCGATGACGAGGTACTTCACCGACGAGGGAAGCGAAGACATGGCGGCGTGGGCTCCTTCCATTGCCTTTACGGCAATAGCGTTTCTCTACTGGACCGGCTCATTGTACCCCAGGCTCGCGGACAGCGCACGTGCCCGCTCGAGCAGCACCGGGAGCGCGGCGTCGCGCTTCTTGCGGCCGAAGCGGCCGGCCGGCCCCTGGACGCCGAGGATCGCTGCGAGCGCGCCGTTTGCGCCGAAGACGGGCGCCGCAAGCGCGTTCAGGTCGACCTCGCGCTCCTTCACCCCCTGCGCCCACCCCTGGTTGCGCACCTGTGCGATCTCGGCCTTCAGCGCCTTGCGGTCGACCATCGTGCGGTCCGTGAACCGCTCGAGATCGCCGTCCGGCAGCGGTGCGGGCGCGAAGGCGAGCATCACCTTGCCCGTCGCGGTGGCGTGCGCGACGCTCGGGCGGCCGACCCGTGCCACGCTCGCAACGGACTGGCGACTGGCGACGAAGTCGACCGTGACCGCCTCCCGCTCGCCGCCGATCGACAGGGTCGCCGTCTCGCCGGTCGCCTCCTCGAGCGCCGCGAGATGCGGCCGCGCGAGGGCGCGCAGATCGAGGCTCGACATCATGTGGTTGGCCAGGCGGATCAGGTGCGGTCCGAGCCGGTAGCGCCCGGAATCCGGCAGGTGCTCGACGTACCCGCCTGCCACGAGCGTCGAGAGCAGGCGCGAGACGGTGCTTGCGTTGATGCCCGTGCGCCGGGAGATCTCGTTCGTGCCAACCTCGCCGGGGATCTCCAGGAAGGCGTCGAGCACGCGGAGCGCCCGCTCCACCGCCTCGAGGCGCCGCTCTGCCGGTCGTCCGGTGGGTGGCATGCGCCTATTCTCGCGCAGCCGGCGGCGGCGCGTGGCCTACGGGCCTTCGCCCACCACCCAGAGCAGGCAGCTGGCCCGCTTCCGGATCCGCTTGACGACCCGGCGGAAGAACTTGGGACGCAGGCGCGAACGGTCGGGCCCCAGCACGAGCAGCGCGGCGTCGCGCTCGCCGGCCACCTCGAGCAGCGCCTCCACCGGCCGGGGGCTTCGCACGCGCAGGTGCTCCACCTCGAGACCGAGCGCCACCGTCTGCTCGACCAGCCGGCGGATCGCCATGCGGTCGACGTCCTCCTCGAGGTCGGCGTAGCGCATCGCAATCGACTGCGGCCAGAACGGCACCTCGACCGCGTCGACGACGATCAGCTTGACCCCGCCTTCGAGCGCCGCCTGGATTGCCACGCGAGCGCAGTCCGGGTCGAACGGCACCGCGAGCGTTGCCAGCATCACCGGCCTGGTGCGTGGGCTCCCGCTGACCGGCGGTGCATCCGGGATCCGGGTGTGCTGGCGCAGCAACGGGCTCACTCCGCTGTCAGTTCCCAGCTCCGCGTCAGCTCATTCACCGCCCGGCGGTGTCGGCGGTGCACGAACGGCTTGATGTAGAGGAACCAGCCGACCAGCACCACGCCGAGACCGGCGAGCGTGGGGATGAACTGCCGCGTGATGGCGACCGCGAGCACGACCAGCGCGAGCACCGCGACGACGCCGAGGTTGGCGTAGCGGTAGCGCCGGTCGAGCGCCGCGATGGCCGCATACTCCGCCGCGGGGATCTGCGTCGTGTCGTACGTCCGGCCGCACGCCGAGCACGTCCATGAGTCGCCGTAGCCGGCTCGCCCCTCGGCGCCGCAATCACAGCGCAGCGTGATGGACGGCGACCCCATGCCGCGCATCTTCCTCCATACGGACGCCCCGCTGCAACCGGAGCCACGACGAGTGTGCAAACGCACCCATGTGGCGTCCGGCGCGTGGAGGAAGATCCGCTTGACCACTCAACGTGGATCCTGTTTCCTAGTCGTCCCTTCCCGTCCGTCTTCCCTGGAGGTGCGCATGGCTACGGCTGTTGTCGAGGAACGGGAGCTCCTCAAGACGATCAGCTGGTTCGACGGGTTCGTCGTGGCGCTCGCCAACCCGAGCTTCCTCATCACGGGCCTGGGCGGCTCGGCACTGTCGCTGGGCGGCTGGTGGGCGGTGATCCTGTGGACCGCGTCCGTGCTGCTCGGCGCGCTGCACAACTACATCTACTCCGAAACGGCGGCGATGTTCCCGAAGCTCTCGGGCGGCATCGCGATCTACGCGCACGAGGCATGGAAACGCTACTTCTCGTTCGTCGGCCCGGTCGCGGCGTTCGGCTACTGGATCGGCTGGTCCGTGGTGCTCTCGGCCACCGGCGTCGTCGTCGGCTTCCTCATCCAGGCGCAGTTCTACACCTCGTCGGCGACCTCGGGATTCTGGACGGCGGACGCGAGGCACTTCCTCGGGATCCCCTTCTACTGGTCCTTCCCGATCGCGCTGACGTCGGTGATCATCATCATCATCTGGGCGTTCAACGTGTCGGGCATGCGTCCGGCGGTGTGGGTCGGGTACATCACCGGAGCTCTGCTCCTGATCCCGCTCGCCGTGATCATGTTCCTGCCCTATCTCACCGGTGACTGGCACAGCTCGAACCTGCACAACACGCTGAGCGCAAACGCCCACGGGCTGGGGACCAGCAGCGCCACGTTGGCGGTGGTGTGGCTCTATGCGATGTGCTGGTCGTCGTACGGCATGGAATGCTGCGCGACGTTCGCGCCCGAATACCACGATACGGCGCGCGACACGCCGAAGGCCCTGCGCGTCGCGGCCATCTTCGGCGTGATGGTGTACGGCCTGCTGCCGCTCGGGGCGATCGGCACGTTCGGTGACAAGAACATCACGCTCGACAACTACCTGGGCAACTTCTACGCCACGACGTTCCACGACATCCTGGGCGGCGGAACCGGCCTGGCGATCCTGCTCCTGTGCGCCGGCATCGTCCTCGCCATGAACACCGCCACGGCGGACGGGTCGCGGGCGCTCTACGGCATCTCGCAGGACGGGATGACGATCCGGTGGCTGGGGAGGCTGAACAGCAAGCACGTTCCGGCCAATGCGATGACGCTGGATGCGCTGCTCAACATCGTGCTGCTGTTCACGTTCGCGTCCGACGCCTCGGGGGCGTTGAAGATCCTGATCTTCTCGAACCTCGGCTACGTGCTCTGCCATGTGTTCGCGATGTCGGGCTTCCTGCTGCTGCGCAAGGACCGGCCGGACTGGCCGCGCCCGATCCGGGTCGGTCCGGTCTGGGTCGCCATCGCCGGCGTGCTGGCTGCCTTCGATGCCGTGCTGCTGGTCTGGGGTGGCTGGAATTCCGGCCTGGCATGGGGCGACACGAGCAAGACGACGGTGTTCCAGGGCATAGCGGTGCTGTTGATCGCCGTCGTGCTGTACGTCTTCCGGGTGGTCGTGCAGGACCGCCGAAAGCTGGCGTTCCGCATCTGGGCGCCGCGAACGCCGGACGAGCAGCCGCCTGTGGGCGTGGCCGTCGAGTAACCCGCGTACGAAAAGGGGGGCGGCCCGCTCGGGCCGCCCCCCTTTTTCGTGGACCGTGTCGCCGGTGCCGCTACGAACTGGAGCCGTTCGAGCCGGCCTCGGACATCAGCCGCTCGGCCAGCTCGCGCTTCTGATCTGGCGAGAACTTCTTCAGCTCGTTGTTCAGCACGCGCTCGTTGATGGCGACGTTCCAGTAGTCGAGCGAGTCGACCCCGAGCAGGGCCGTCTTGCCGACAAACTGCCGCAGCACCTCGTTGGTCGGGCCCATCACCCAGCCGGCCTTGCCGTCGCGGAGGTAGCGCTCGAGCTGCAGCGGCTCCTTCTTGTACCCGGTGCCGCCGCAGCAGTGGAGCATCTTGTCGACGACGTGCGCGACGTTCTTGGCGGCGTTGAACTTGATCTGCCACGCCCAGTGCAGGTAGTTCCCGCGTGCCAGGTCGCCGATCGGCGGATTCGTCTTGCCGCCGTCGGTCGCGTTGTCCATCGCCTGCGCCACCGAGAAGACGAAGCAGCGCGAAGCGTTCGTGTCCATGATCGCCTCGCCGACCGCGTCCTGGATCGTCGGGTAGTCCGCGACGCGCATGCCCACGTCCTTGTGCTTCTTGACCGTCGTATGGCGGATCGCGATGTCGATGGAGCCCAGCGCGATGCCGTTCCAACAGCCGGACGAACCGATCAGGAAGTACGGGTCGACGGCCTCGTCGTTGGAGTTGGCCCCGTCGCCGATCGGCCCGACGAGCTGGTTCTCGGGGACGAACTTCCAGTCCAGCAGCAGCGTGCCGGACTGGTTGCCGCGCAGGCCCATCGCGTCCCACTCCTGCGGCTTCGCCTCGATCTCGTCCTTGTCGACCACGAACACCGACAGGTTCGAGTAGTCGCCGTTGTACTCGGGCGACGTCGTCTGCAGGACGTAGAAGTCCGCAAACCCGGCAGACGTCGTCCACGACGCCTTCTTCAGCACCTCGTAGCCGCCGTCGACCTTGCGGGCACCGGACGCGATCGGGTACCAGAAGTGCGAGCCGGTCTCCGGGTCGGAGTACGAGAGCGTCCCGAGCAGGCCTTCCCGCACCCGCTTCAGGTACTTGTCGACGATGTGATCCGTCGCGCGCAGGCGGAGCGCCTCGACGGCGCCCGTGTGCATGACGTAGCACATCGCGCACGATGCGTCGCCGTAGCGGGCGATCGTCTCGGTGACAGCCGCGTACATCACATGGTTCTGTCCGAGGCCGCCCCACTCCTTCGGCAGCAGCAGGCCAAGGAATCCGTCGGGGCCGAGCGCCTCGAGGCTCTTGCGCGGGAAGGTCAGCGTGCGGTCGTTCTCAGCCGCCAGCGGCCTGATCGTCTCTTCGCAGATCTCCTTCAGCCGCTCGAGCAGGCGGAGCTGCTCCTCGGTGAAAAACCAGTCGGGCTGGAACATCGGGTCGAGCCCGGCCATGGCCGACTCAGGAGCGACCGTTGCCATTCAGGACTCCTCTCGTGGGTTCTTCCTGCGGTGGGAAATGCAAATTCCCCCGCATATCCTACGCCTCGCCCGCCGTATCGGCTATGTGAGCGTGGCCAACTCTTCCTCGCTGCGCCGCTCAGCCTCCGACACGCCGCCGGGCCGCCCGGCGCGGTCCCAGAGCGCGAACAGCCCCCCGGCCGTGATCCCGGCGGCCGCCAGCGACGCGAGCGGATACCCGCGCCTGAGGTTCACCGCCAGCGTGAGGGCGACGGCGGCCAGGCTGACGAGGTTGACCGCCAGCAGCAGCCACCGGCCCTCGCGGCGAGAGAACCGGCTCATGGAGAGCAGCCCGAACACGAACGAGACGAACACCGCGACCGCGTAGAACAGCACCAGCTCCTGCTCCCGCCCGCCACCGGCGAGGATGACCGCGCACGACACGGCGAGGAACACGCCGACCGACCAGTATGGCGTGTGGTGCGCGTTCGTCCGGCCGAGCGACGCAGGCAGGATGCCCTCGCCGCCCCGGCCGCGCGCGAGCGCCTTCAGCAGCCCGGGCCCCGCCTGGAACGAGCTGCTCGCCGCGGCCAGGAGCAGCACCGCGCTCGTCAGCTGGAACGCTGCAAACAGCGGGCCGTCACCGACGGCGGCGCGCGCGATCTCGGCGATCTGCGTCGAGTCGCCCGGAGGGATGCCGACGTGGAGCCGCACCGCCAGCGCGGTGAGGCCGATCGTCAGCCAGGCGACGATCCCGAGCGTGAGCCAGAGCGTGATCTGGCCGAAGCGCACCTTTCCCGCACGGTCGAGCTGGCCGAGCTGCGCGACGGCCGACGAGGGTGCCTCCACGCCCGTGGCGAGCGCCATGGCGACCGGAAACGCGAGCAGGACGGCGAGGGGGGCGCTTCCCGTCGCAGACGGCGGGTCGAGCCGCGCATGGCCGTGCCCGTGCGGCCCCACCAGCCCCCAGAGGATGACCAGCGATCCGATGCAGACGAACGAGACGGTCATCGCCGCAAACAGGGTGCGGCCGCCGTGCCCGAACCATGTCAGGCCGGCGACGAGCGTGCAGAGCGCAACGGCGACCGGCAGCCGTGCGGAGGCGACGCTCGGCACGTAGGCCACGATCGCGGATGTGGCCGCCGAACAGCTGATGGCGATCGTCAGCGCGTAGTCGACGATCAGGGAGCCGAGCGGCAGGAACGCCCATCCCTCGCCGAACGCCGTGCCGGCCGCGGCCGCGTCGCCGCCACCCGGGAAGCGCGCCACCAGGCGGTGGTAGTTGACGATAACGAGGGCGATGATCGCGACGACGAGTGCCATCGTCGGCAGGAGCAGTCCCAGCCTTCCGTCCAGCGCGCGAAGCGCCGCCTCGATGGCGTAGGCGACGGACGAGACGGGATCGCCCATCACCGCGAACGCGAACGCCAGCATCAGCACGGGGCGTGAGTGGAGAAGACGGCGGGCGGAAGCGGGCATGGGTCTGGTGTGCCGACCAGACTTCCCGGCGCGCCGGCGTCAAGCCTATCGCAGCGGGAACCGGTCCCTCAGCGCGCGGGAAAGGGCGGGAGATACGATTCTCGTATGGCGGTTTCGCACACATCGGTGGTGTCGAGTGACACACCCGAGCGCACGGTCGAGAGCCGGTACCTGTATCGGATCATCAACACCGTCTCGTCGACTCTCGATCTCGACCGGGTGCTTCGCGCGATCGTCGATCTGGTCAGCGAGGCGATCGACTGCCATGCCTGCTGGATCTACTTCGTCGACCCAGACGACGACGGCCTCGTTCTGCGGGCGGTGTCCGACCCGTATGCGGCGCTCGTGGGACGCCTCCGATTCGAACCGGGCGAGGGCCTCGCGGGGTGGGTGGCCGAACACAACCGCCCGGTCTTCATCCCCGAAAACGCACCGGACGATCCGCGCGCCAAGGTCGTCCCCGAAGCGGACGAGGAGAAGTACGGTTCGCTGTGCGCCGCCCCGCTGCGGACCAAGGCGGGAACCGTGATCGGGGTGATCGCGCTGCACGCGGAGGCGCCGCGGGAGTTCACGCGCGCGGATTCCGACTTCCTGGTGCACGCCGCGACGCTCGTTGCCGGGGCCGTCGAGAACGCCCGGCTGTTCGAGGACACCCGCCGGCGCCTCTCGCTGGTGGAGGGACTCTCCGATCTGGCGCGCGCCCTCTCGGCTGCCTCGACGCTCGAGAGCCTGCTGCCGGCTGTCGCGCGCCGCGCGCAGCGGCTGCTGGAGGCGTCGTCGTGCGACGTGCTGATCGCCGACGCCGACGGGCGAGCGCTCTCCCCGGGCGCCGCCTGGCCGGGCGGCGGTGAGGTGCCGCAGACCGTCAACGTCCACGAGCTCGGGCTCGAGCTCGCGCTCTCCGCTCGCGGCGGCGGCGAGAAGTCGAGCCACCGCCTGGCCACCGCCCTCTGGGGCGCCGAGGTGGCGGGCACCGCGCTCGTGGTGCCCATGGTCGCAGCCGAGGAGCTGGTCGGTGTGCTGGCGCTCCGCTTCGCGGGCGCCCGCCGGATCGATGCAGAGCACCGCGAGCTGGCGGGCTCGATCGCGAACCAGGCGGCCGTCGCGATCAAGAAGGTGCAGCTGATCGACCGGCTGACCGAGCGAAACGCGATCAAGGATCTGCTCGAGGACCTGTCCCGGGGAACCGCGTCGCTGTCCGAGCTCGAGGAGCGAGCGTCCGCGCTCGGGTGCGACCTTGGCGCCCCGCATCTCGTGCTGCAGGCGGCGCCCAGGCCCGGCCCTTCGGAGGCGAGCTGGGACGCCGTCGCCGAGTCGCTGGAGCAGGCGGTCGCCCGCGCGTTCCCCGGCTCGCTGTTCGACCGCCGGGACTCGGCGCTCCGCGGCCTGGTGCGGCTGAACGGCTTCGACGAATCCGCGGTGGCCGACCGCCTGCGCGAGATCCATGCGCGGCTGAACGGCACGCATCCGCTGGCGATCGGGCTGTCCAACCGGTGTGAGCGCGCGGGCGCCTACCCGAACGGCTTCAGCGAGGCCGAGCACGCGGTGGTCGCGGCATCCGTGGTCAGCAGCGAGCCGGGCGTCGTCAACTTCGACGACCTCGGCGCGTACAAGTACCTGCTCAAGGTGTCGCAGGACGGGCACGTCCGCGACCGGCGCGGCGAGGCGCTGCAGCAGCTCGCCTCCTACGACCAGCGGCACCGCTCCCAGCTCCTGCTGACGCTCGAGGAGTATCTCCGGCGGCGGGGCAACATCGCGGCGGCGGCGCAGACGCTCTATGTGCATCCGAACACGCTGCGCCAGCGTCTTCGCAGGATCCAGGACCTCACCGGTCTGGACGTCGCGCGCGAGGACTGGCTCATGATCGAGATCGAGCTTAAGCTCCTTCGGCTCGATCAGGCCCTCGGCCGCTAGCCTGGCGGCTGCATCGCTCGCGTTTCGCTCGCCAGGGCGGCTGCATCGCGTGCGTTTCGCTCGCCGGGCCGCTCCAACGCGCGGGGATCACGCTCGCATCACACCGCCATCACGCTCGCATCACGCCGACCGAAAACATGCCGGACCCCTAGTAATTCGGTCGGGAGTTTGCGACATTCTGCTCGAAATCGACGTGAAGGAGACCGGAATGGCCACTGTCAGCGCGCGTCCACTCGCAGACACGATCCGCGCGAAGGCGGAACAGGACGGGATCAAGTTCTTCTTCGCGCAGTTCGTGGATATGCACGCGAAGCCCTCGGCGAAGCTCGTGCCGATCGAGAACTGGGAGAACCTCGTCACCGAGGGTGCGGGCTTCGCGGGCTTCGCCGCCGGCCCGATCGGCCAGACGCCGGCATCGCCCGACATGATGGCGATCCCCGACCTGGGCAGCTACACCCCCGTCCCGTTCAAGCCGGGGCTGGCGCGGTTCGCATGCGACATCACCGTCGAGGGTGAGGAGTGGCCGTACTGTCCCCGGACGATTCTCCGGCGCCAGATCGAGCGGGCGAAGAAGCTCGGATACACGTTCAAGGTCGGCATGGAGCTGGAGTTCTTCCTCCTGCGTGAGACGGAGGACGGACGCCTCGAGCTCGCAGACCCGCTCGACCGGCTCGACCAGCCGTGTTACGACATGAAGGGCCTGACCCGGCAGTACGAGTTCCTCAGCCAGCTGTCCACGTACATCAACCAGCTCGGCTGGGGCAGCTACGCGAACGACCACGAGGACGCGAACGGCCAGTTCGAGTCGAACTTCGAGTTCGCCGACGCCCTGACCACCGCCGACCGCGCGATCTTCTTCCGCTACATGGTGCACGCCATGGCCCAGGAGCGGGGGATGCTGGCGACGTTCATGGCCAAGCCGTTCGGCCACCTGACGGGCAACGGCGGCCACTTCCACATGTCGCTGTGGGACGAGAGCGGAACGACCGACCTGTTCAAGGACGACGACGACCCCAACGGGCTCGGCCTCTCGAAGCTGGGCTACCAGTTCACCGCCGGGCTGAAGAAGCACGCGAAGGCCTACATCGCCGTGACGGCGCCGACGGTCAACTCCTACAAGCGCCTCACCACCACCGCCGGCACGCCCACGTCGGGCGCCACCTGGTCGCCGATCTTCATCACCCACGGTGCCAACAACCGCACGCAGATGCTGCGCCTGCCCGGCGGCCACGTCGAGGATCGAACGGTGGACGGCTCGTGCAACCCCTACCTCGCGATGGCGGTGATCCTCGCCGCGGGCCTGGACGGGATCGAGAAGGACATGGACGCCGGGCCGCACAACGACGACAACCTGTACGAGCTGACCGAGAAGGAGCTGAAGCGGCGCAAGATCGAGCTGCTTCCGGCCAACCTGCTCGACGCGACGCGGCACCTCGAGAAGGATCAGGTGATCCGGGAGGCACTCGGAAACACGGGCACCGAGGACTACGTCGACTACTACGTGAAGACGAAGCAGGACGAGTGGAAGGCCTACCACGAGCAGGTCACGCCGTGGGAGGTCAGCCGCTACCTGACGCTGTTCTAGGCGGAACCGCCGAGCCGGGTCTGCCGTTGCGGGCTGACCCGGCCGGCCCCTGCACGCCCGGCCCGTGTGCACTTCCCCACACACCGCCCGCGGGAATTGCATCCCCGCTGGCACTGCCCCCGACCCGCGGAGATCCATAGGATGGTGGCTCCACCGCTGTCGTCTGGAAAGGACTGGTCCACGTGTGCGGGTTGTGTGGATTCCTCTACAAGGATCCGAGCCGGTACGGACCCATCGGGCGCGCCATGTTCGACATGCTCACGCCCCTCGACCGGCGTGGCACCGATTCGACCGGCACCGCCCTCTACGGCACCCCGGGCGACGACTCCTACGTCGTCCGCGTGCGCATGGAGGCGAACGGTGACACCCCCGCGCGCGTGCACGAGGCGCTGGCGGGCGCCGGCGCCGTCACGGAGGAGTCCCACACCGGCGGCAACCTCCGGGCGCGGGTCACCTACAGCGGCGACCTCGGCGACCTGACCGACATCGTCGAGCGGGTGCCCGACACCGAGGTGTTCTCGATCGGCCGGTCGATGGAGATCGTCAAGGACGTCGGCGACGCCGCGGATGTCGAGCGCTCCGCGCCGTACCGCGAGTTCCAGGGCAGCCACGCGATCGGCCACACCAGGATGGCGACCGAGTCGCTCGTCGACGTGGCGCACAGCCATCCGTTCTGGGCGCGGCCGTTCCCCGACATCTCGGTCGTCCACAACGGGCACATCACGAACTACCACAAGCTGCGCCGACGGCTCGCGGAGAAGGGGCACCGCTTCGCGACGGGCAACGACTCCGAGGCGATCGCGGTCTACATCGCCGACAAGCTCGAGGAGGGCAACTCGCTCGAGGACGCCCTCCGCTCATCGGTGCACGACCTGGACGGGACGTTCGCGTACCTGATCTCGACGCCCGACGGCATCGGCGTGGCGCGCGACCGCTTCGCGCTGAAGCCGCTGATCTTCGCCGAAGACGACGAGCAGGTGTTGATCGCATCCGAGGAGATCGCGGTGCGCCGGGTCGCAGCGTCGCCCGACCTGCGACCCCGCGAGCTCGGAGCAGGGGAGGTGCGCTGGTGGCTACGTTGACGAGCGAGATCGACTGCGCGCAGCACACGACGCGCGAGATCAACCAGGCGATCAAGCGGGCGGCCGCCGACGGCGTCCCCGAGGTGCGCCTGACCAACCCCGCCGCGCGGCACTGCCTCGCCGTGGCGGTGATGGCGCCGGTGCGCATCGTCTTCGACGGCCCGGTGGGCTGGTACTGCGGGGGCATGTGCGACGGCGCCGACATCGTCGTCAACGGCAACTGCGGCTGGAGCCTCGGCGAGAACCTGATGTCCGGGTCGATCTCGGTGCACGGCAACGGCGGCAGCTCCGCCGGCGCGACCATCCGCGGCGGGCGCATCTTCGTCGAGGGAGACACGGGCGCCCGCAGCGGCATCGCGATGAAAGGCGGCACCCTCGTCGTCGGCGGCTCCGTCGGCTACATGTCGGCGTTCATGATGCAGCGCGGCACGATCATCGTCTGCGGCGACGCGGGCGACGGCATCGGCGACTCGATGTACGAGGGCACCGTCTTCGTGGGCGGGTCGATCCACTCGCTCGGCGCGGACTGCGTCGAGGCGGAGCTGACCGGCGACGACCGCGCAATGCTCGAAACGGAGCTGACGGCCAGCGGCATCGACGCCGGTGCCGGCGACTGGAAGAAGCTCGTGTCCGGCCGCAAGCTCTGGAACTTCTCGAAGCACGAGTATGACCACTGGAGGGCGGCGCTATGAGCCAGTTCATCCCCCGCGGTCACGACGGGCACGTCCACCAGACGCTGTGGGTCTGGTCGCCCGAGACGATCGACGACATCCAGACCAAGGCGGAGTTGGGCCGCTACACGAACCGCGGACTCGGCACGACACGCCGCACGCCGCACGTCGAGGACCTCACGTTCGTCCCGTGCACGCTCTCGCGCGTCCCGCTCGAGGGCTACCGCGAGACGTGCAACACGTCCATCGAGATCGGCGCCCGTCACGGCGCGAAGCCGATCCGGCTGTCGACGCCGATCACGATCGCCGGCATGAGCTACGGCGCGCTCTCGCGCAACGCCAAGCAGGCGCTCGGCATCGCGGCGACGCGCGTCGGCATCTCGACCACCACGGGTGACGGCGGGATGCTCGACCTCGAGCGCGAGGCGTCCGACCAGCTGGTCTACCAGGTGCTGCCCAGCCGCTATGGGTTCAACCCGCACCATCTCCGGATGGCCAATGCCGCCGAGATCGTGATCGGCCAGGGAGCCAAGCCGGGCACCGGCGGCGTCCTGCTCGGCGCCAAGGTGTCGCCGATCATCGCCGAGGCGCGCACGCTCCCGCCCGGGGTCGACCAGCGGTCTCCGTGCCGCCATCCCGACTTCGTTGGGCCCGACGACCTCCAGATCAAGATCGAGGAGCTACGCGAGGCAACCGACGGCCAGATCCCGATCTACGTCAAGATCGGGGCCTGCCGCGTGCCCGATGACGTGAAGCTCGCGTGCAAGGCGGGCGCAGACGTGATCGTGATGGACGGCCTCGAGGGCGGCACCGGCGCGTCTCCGGACTCGCTGATGGATCACACCGGCATCCCGACGATGGCAGCGCTGGTCGAGGCGGTGACCGCGCTGCGGGAGATGAAGCTCGACGGCATCGTCAACCTGATCATCTCGGGAGGCATCCGCAACGGCGTCGACGCCGCCAAGTGCCTCGCGCTGGGAGCGGACGCCGTCTCGATCGGCACGGCGGCGATGATCGCGCTCAACTGCAACCGCCCCATGTACATCGAGGACTACGAGCGCATGGGCACGGAGCCCGGCGCCTGCCACCACTGCCACACGGGGCTGTGCCCGGTCGGGATCACCACGCAGGACGAGGACCTGATCGCCCGGCTGCCCGTCGACGAGGCGGCCGACCGCGTCGCCGGCTTCCTCAACTCCATGACGCAGGAGATGCAGATGTTCGCACGGGCCTGCGGGAAGAACGACGTTCACGACCTCGAGCCCGAGGACCTGCGGGCGATGACGATCGAGGCGTCGGCGATCACCGGCATCCCGCTCGTCGGCACCGATTTCGCCTTCACACCCGAGTCGTTCGCCCAGGCCGTCATGCGGGCGATGGACGCGGGCGCATCCAGCAACGGCCACTCCGGCCACCCCCGACAACCAGAGGTGTTCACGAGGTGAGCTTCATCCTGACGTGCCCGAACTGCGGGCCACGCGCGGTCGACGAGTACTCCTACGGCGGCGAGGTGACGACGCGCGCCACCAGCTCCACGGAAGAGCGTGCGCTGTTCCACTACCTGTACTTCCGCACCAACACCGACGGCGACCAGCTCGAGTGGTGGTTCCACTCGTCAGGCTGCCGGGAGTGGTTCCAGGCCGAGCGGAACACGACGCGCAACGAGGTGCTGCGCGTCGGGCGCCCGGGGGAGCTGGCGGGGGCCGAGGCGGTTCCCGACGCGGCGGCCGCATCGGAGGCCGCAGGTGGCTGACGCTCGGCTGGCATCACGACAGGGCGAGCTGATCGACCGCTCGCGGCCGGTCTCGTTCTCATGGCAGGGCGCCCAGGTGACCGGGTACGCCGGCGACACGATCGGGTCGGCCCTCTACGGGTCGGGGACGCGTGTGTTCTCGCGCTCGTTCAAGTACCACCGCCGCCGCGGCCTGATGTGCTGCGCCGGCCAGTGCCCGAACTGCCTCGTCAACGTGGACGGCGAGCCGACGGTGCGCGCGTGCGTCACGCCGATCGAGGACGGCATGACGGTCACGCCCCTGAACGCCTGGCCATCGCTCAACCGGGACTTCCTGCACCTGGTCGGCCGCCTCACGCCCGGGTTCGGCATGCAGGTCGGCTTCTACTACAAGACCTTCATCCACCCTCGCAAGGCGTGGCCGTACTACGAGAAGATCCTGCGCAACGCAGCCGGGCTCGGCAAGCTCGATCCGGCGCACCGGCGCACCGAGCGCTACGAGAAGGTGCACCGCCACGTCGACGTGCTGGTGCTCGGCGGCGGCGAGGCCGGCCTCGAGGCGGCCGCCACGGCGGCCGAGGCGGGCAAGCACACCGCCCTGGTGGACGAGGGCCTGGCGCTGGGCGGCTACCTGTCCTGGGCCGGCCCGAAGGGCCAGGCGCGGCTGTCCGGCCTGCTCGAGCGCATCAGCGCGGCGGGCGTCGAGATCCTCCAGCCGGCCTTTGCGGGCGGCGTCTACGAGGGGCTGCTCGTGCCGGTCTACCAGGGCCGCACGATGCACCGCTTCCGCCCCGCCGAGCTGGTGATCGCAACCGGGTCGATCGAGCAGCCGCTCGTCTTCGGCAACAACGACCTCCCCGGCGTGATGCTCGGCACGGGCGCGCGCCGGCTCGTCAACCAGTTCCGCGTCATGCCGGGCGAGGAGGCCGTGGTCGTGACGTCGTGCGACGAGGGGTTCGAGGCAGCCTGCGACCTGGCCGACGGCGGCGTCAACGTCGTCGCGGTCGCCGACGCGCGACCCAACGCCGACGGCAGCCGTGTCGAGGACGCTGGGATCGAGTACCTGTCCGGATTCCAGCCCCTGCAGGCAAAGGGCTCGAAGGCCGTATCGGGGGTCGTCGTCACGCGCAACGGCGAGCGGCGCTCCTTCGGGTGCGACCTGCTGGTGATGGCCGGCGGCACGGTCGGCCATACCGCGTTCGTGAGCCAGGGCGGCGGCACGATCCGCTACGACCGCGAGCAGCGCCGCTACGTGCCCGACTCGCTGCCGAAGGGCATGCGCGTGGTCGGCGCGGCGGCCGGCTCGGCGGCCGCGGCCGGGGCCGTCCCGGCCAAGGCGCCGAAGACGGCGTGCAAGCAGATCGTCTGCTTCTGCGAGGACGTGACCACCAAGGACATCGGGCTCTCGCTGGACGAAGGCTTCCGCTCGCTCGAGCTGTCCAAGCGCTATACGACCGTGACGATGGGGCCGTGTCAGGGCCGGATGTGCCACCGCAACTCGGGCATCGTCATCGCCGAGGAGCTGGGGCTCGACCCCGACGCGCAGCGCGTCGGCGTGACGACCGCGCGGCCACCTCACAACCCCACCAGCTTCTCGCTGCTGGCGGCCCGCGGCTACGAACCGGTCAAGCGCACGTCGACCCACCACTGGCACGCCGAGCACGGCGGCAAGATGCTCTGGGCGGGCGACTGGAAGCGGCCCTACGACTACGGCGACGCCGAGACCGAGGCGGACGCCGTGCACGAATCGCTCGGCCTGATCGACGTCTCCACGCTCGGCAAGCTGATCGTCCGTGGGCCGGACGCCGCGGCGTTCCTCGAGCGCATCTACCCGAACCGCTTCGGCGACATGAAGCTGGCCCGCGTCCGCTACGGGATCGTCTGCGGCGACGACGGTTCGATCATCGACGACGGAACCGTCGCGCGCCTGAGCGACACGGAGTACTACGTGACGACCACGTCGTCGGGGGCCGGCGGCATGGAGCAGTGGTTCACGTGGTGGAACGCGGTCTGGAAGATGGACTGCGAGATCGTCAACGTCACGTCGACCATCGCCGCGTTCAACCTCGCAGGCCCGAACGCCCGGACAGCCCTCCAGACGCTGACGGACTTCGACCTGTCGAACGAGGCGTTCCCGTATCTGGGCGCCGGCCAGGCGCAGATCGCGGGCGTCCCCTGCCTGATCCTCCGCATCGGCTTCGTGGGCGAGCTGGGCTACGAGCTGCACCTGCCCTCGGCGGCAGGCGAGCACCTCTGGGAGAAGCTGATGGAGGCCGGTGAGCAGTACTCCGTCAAGCCGTTCGGCCTCGAGCCGCAGCGCATCCTGCGTCTCGAGAAGATGCACATCATCGTCGGCCAGGACACGAATGCGGAGTCCAACCCGCTCGAGGCCGGCATGCCGTGGATCGTGAAGCTGGACAAGGAGTCCGACTGGATCGGGCGCTACGCGATCGAGTGGTACAAGAACCGCGGCGACCGCTTCACGCTGGTCGGCTGGGAGGCGCAGAACGGCAAGGTGCCGATCGAGGGCACCCAGGTGGTCGGCGACGACGGCGGCCCCACCGGGCGCATCACGAGCTCGCGCTTCTCGCGGCGTCTCGGCAAGGCGATCGGCATTGCCTGGGTGCCGGTGTCCCTGTCCGAGGACGGGACCGGCATCGCCATCTCGGACCCGAGCGGCGCCACCATTCCGGCGACCGTCACCCACAAGGCCTTCTACGACCCCGACGGAGAGAGGTTGCGTTCGTGAGCAGCGACCCGTTTGCATTCCTGTCCCCTGCCGCCGCCCAGGACGTCGCGCTGCGCAGCCCCATGGAGCGGACGCACCGGGCGGCCGGGGCCGAGCTCGAGAGCCACGACGGATGGCGGATCGCCGCCTACCCGCCCAACGGCAGCGCTTCGGCCTGGCTGGCCGACCTTTCGCACGTCGGGAAGATCGACGTGCGCGGCACCGCGGAGCAGATCGACACCCTGACCGGCGGCAGCGAGCTGGGCCGGGCCAGCCACGTGGACGGCGTCTGGACGCTGCGCCTCTCGCCCAGCCATGCGATCGTGCTGTGCCCCTTCGGGCGCGTCGCCGAGCTGCGCGAGCGGATCCGGTCGGGAGCGGCGGATCTCACGGTCGTCGACATGACGTGCGGGTGGGCCGCGATGATGATCGGGGGCGAGCACGTTCGAGAGGTGTTCATGCGGTCGTCGTCGCTCGACGTCCGGCCGCACCGGTTCCCGGCGGGCGCGTGCATGCCGGGCTCGGTCATGCGGTGCGCGTCGATCGTGCTCAACGACGAGGGGCGCTTCTGGGTGCTCTGCGGCTGGGAGTTCGGCGAGTACATGTGGGACTCGCTGCTCGACGCCGGCGCCACGCTCGGCATCGCGCCGGTGTCCTCCCGCGTTGCCCAGGGGACGGAGGTGGCCGCGTGATCGGGCTGCTCCGCAAGTACCGCTACTTCCGCGACCATGACCTCAAGTCGAGCTACGACGTGGTCATCATCGGCGCCGGCGCCCACGGGCTGGCGACCGCGTACTACCTCGCGAAGCGCCACGGCATCAAGAAGATCGCCGTGCTCGACAAGAGCTACATGGGGGCCGGCGCTTCGGGCCGCAATACGACCATCATCCGGTCGAACTACCTCACCCCCGAGGGCGCGAGGTTCTACGAGGCGAGCGTCAAGCTCTACGAGTCGCTCTCGCAGGACCTGAACTTCAACATGCTGTTCTCGCAGCACGGCCATCTCACGCTCGCGCACTCCGACCGCTCCGTGAACACGATGATGGAGCGCGCAGAGGTGAACCGCCTGGTCGGCATCGACTCCCGCGTCGTCTACCCCGACGAGATCAAGGATCTCTGCCCCCAGCTCGACACGAGCGATCACCCGACCTTCCCGATCCTGGCCGCGCTGTACCACCCGCCGGGTGGCGTCATCCGCCATGACGCGGTGGTGTGGGGCTACGGCAAGGAGGCCGACAAGCTCGGCGTCGAGATCCACCAGTACACCGACGTGACGGGTATCAACGTCGAGAACGGCAAGGTCACCGGGGTCGAGACCAACCGCGGCACGATCAACTGCGACACGGTGATCTCGTGCGTCGCCGGCTGGAGCACGCTGGTGTGCGACATGGTGAAGGTGCCGCTGCCGCTGACCACGCACATCCTCCAGGCCTGCGTCACCGAGCCGGTGAAGCCGCTGCTGGACAAGATCATCGTGTCCGGGACGCTGCACATCTACATCAGCCAGTCCGACCGCGGCGAGTTCGTGATGGGATCGGAGATCGAGCCGTACTCGGGCTACTCGAACACGAGCACGTTCCGGTTCATCGAGGACCTCGCCATGCACATGATCGAGCTGCTGCCCATGCTCGGGCACGCGAAGATCCTGCGCCAGTGGACGGGATACTGCGACGTGTCGCCCGACTACTCGCCGATCATGGGCGTGACCGAGGTCGACGGGTTCATCGTCGACGCAGGCTGGGGCACCTACGGGTTCAAGGCCTCGCCGATCGTCGGCTATACCATTGCCGACCTCGTCGGCACCGGCAGGACGCCGGAGCTGATCCAGCCGTTCCGCTGGGCGCGGTTCTACGAGAACGACCTCGTGTCGGAGCGCGGCGCCGCGGCCGTCTCCCACTGACATCGAAAAAGGAGCAACGGTGAAGAGCAGCCTCGAGATCGCGCAGGAAGCAGTCCTTCGCCCGATCATGGACGTGGCCCGCGAGATGGGCCTGGAGGAGGACGAGGTCGATCTGTACGGCAAGTACAAGGCCAAGATCGACCTCAGCGCGATCGACCGCCTGTCCGGTGCACCGGACGCCAAGATCGTCTGCGTCTCGGCGATCACGCCGACCAAGGCGGGCGAGGGAAAGACGACGACGTCCGTCTCGCTCACCCAGGGGCTCGGCCACATCGGCAAGCGCCCGATCCTGTGCCTGCGGGAGCCGTCGCTCGGCCCGATCTTCGGCATCAAGGGCGGCGCCGCCGGCGGGGGCCTCACCCAGGTGGTGCCGATGGAGGACCTGAACCTCCACTTCACCGGTGACTTCCACGCGGTCGCGGCGGCCAACAACATGCTCGCCGCCTTCGTCGACCGCCACATCTTCTACGGCAACGAGTGCCGCCTCGCTCCCCACGGCGTGACGTGGCGCCGCGCCGTGGACATGAACGACCGCAACCTGCGCACCATCGTCTCGGGCCTCGGTGGGCCCACGCACGGCATCCCGCGCGAGACCGGGTTCGACATCGTCGCCGCCTCCGAGGTGATGGCGATCATGGGCATGGCCACCTCGCTGCAGGACCTGCGCAGGCGGATCGGGTCGATCACCGTCGGCTACGACGTGGACGGCAACCCGGTGACTGCAGAGCAGATGGGCTGCGCGGGTGCGATGACCGTGCTGCTCAAGGACGCGCTGAAGCCGAACCTGATCCAGACGCTCGAGGGCCAGCCGTGCTTCATGCACATCGGCCCGTTCGGCAACATCGCGCACGGCAACAGCTCGATCGTCGCAGACCTCGCCGGCCGCAAGCTGGGCGAGTACCTGCTGACCGAGGCCGGGTTCGGCAGCGACCTGGGCATGGAGAAGTTCATGGACATCGTCTGCCGGGCCGGCGGGTTCGCTCCGAACGCCGTGGTCATGGTGGCGACGGCGAAGGCGCTCAAGCACCACGCCGGCCTCGAGGACGACCCGCGCAACTCCACCGCCGACAACCTCAAGGCGATCGAGGAGGGCTCGCAGAACCTCGCCCGCCACATCGCGAATGCGAAGGAGTTCGGCGTGCCCTGCGTGGTCGCGGCCAACCGCTTCCCGGGCGACACAGACGACGAGGTCGCGCTCGTCCAGAAGCTGGCGATGGAGCACGGGGCCCACGCCGCGGTGCTGAACGAGGGCTTCTCGCGCGGCGGTGAGGGTGCCGCCGAGATGGCCGAGGCCGTCGTCGACGCATGCGAGCAGCCGAGCAGCTTCAGCTTCGTCTACGAGGACTCCGACCCGATCGACGTCAAGATCGAGAAGATCGCGAAGCGCGTGTACCGCGCGGACGGCGTCAACTTCCTGCCGGCCGCGCGGCAGAAGATCGAGCAGTTCACGCGCGACGGCCTGACCGGCCTCTCGATCTGCATGGCGAAGACGCACCTGTCACTGTCCGCCGACCCGGCGCTCGCGAACGCCCCGACGGGTTTCCGCATCCCCGTGCGCGACATCCGGCCGTACACCGGAGCCGGCTTCCTGACCGCGCTCTGCGGTGACATCATGCAGATGCCAGGGCTGGGGAAGACGCCGGCCGGCTTCAACGTGGACATCGATGAGGATGGACGAACGGTCGGACTCTTCTAGCGGCGGGGGCGGCGACCCGTATCTCGACGCCACGGTCGCCGGCCTGCTCGACGACCTTGCCGCCCGCACGCCCGCTCCCGGCGGCGGCGCGGCGGCCGCCCTGACATGCGCTATGGCGGCGGCGCTGGTCGAGATGGCCACGTCGTTTGCCTCCGCGCAGGGGCTCGAGGCGGTGCACGAGCGCGCGCACCGGATCCGCGATGAGGTGGCGATGCTCGCCTCCGCCGACGGACGTGCGTACGGGGTGGTGCTGGAGGCGCTGCGAATGCCGTCCGGCGCTGAGCGGACGAAGCACCTCGACGAGGCGGTGTCGGGAGCGATCGCCGTTCCCATGCGGATGCTCGAGCTGGCGACCGAGGTCGCGACCCTCGCCGCCGACGTCGCCGAGACAGGCAACCGGAACCTCGAGGGCGACGCCCTCGCGGGCTCGCTGCTCGCCGAGGCGGCCGCGCGGTCGGCGGCGACGCTGGCGCAGCTGAACGCGAGCATGCTCTCCCGGCACGCGCTTGCGGACGCCCACATGGAGCGGCTGCGCCCGGCCCTGGCGAAGGCAACACGGGCGCGCGAGCGGGCGGTCACCGCGTACACGCACGTGTGAGGGCGGGGCCAGAACCGGCGTCAGCCTGAAGGCAGACGCCTCTACGGACGCATGTGCGTCCGGAACCACCCGACGATCCGCTCCATGCGGTCGACCCGCCGGTCCGGCCTCGCGCTCGCCGACATCGAGTGGCTGCTCTCCGGATAGAGCACGTACTCCACCTCGCGGCCGAGCATCCGCAACGCGACGAACAGCTGCTCGTTGTCGGCCGGCGGGCAGCGCAGGTCCGCCTCGCCCTGCAGGATCAGCAGCGGCGTGTGCACGTTCGCGGCGTTCTTCAACGGCGACTGGCGCCACAGCGAGGCGACGCCCTCGGGGCTGAAGGACTCGCCCAGCCCCTCCTGGCGGTTGTAGATGTACCCGACGTCGCAGTGCGCATATGCCGAGACCTGGTTGGCCACGCCGTTCGACGAGACGGCCGCGGCGAACCGGTCGCTCGTGCCGACGAGCCAGTTGACCATGAAGCCGCCGTAGCTGTTGCCCCAGCAGCCGAGGCGCTTGGGGTCGGCGAGTCCCAGCTTCACGAGGTGGTCGAGCACCGCGTGGCAGTCCGCGGCGTCGACGTCGCCCCAGCGGCCGTTCAGCGCCGCGATCCAGTCGCGCCCACGGTCGTTCGAGCCGCGGATGTTGGCCCGCACGACGCGGTACCCCGCGCCCACCAGCATGTGCGACGTCGCGTCCGCCGCAATCGGCCACGCCCATGTCGGCCCGCCGTGCACGTCGATGATCGTCGGCAGCCGTCTGCGGCCCGCGCCGGGAGGCGACAGCAGGAACGCCTGGATCGGCCCGGCCGGCCCCTTCACCGTCAGCTCCTCCTGGGTCGCGCGTGCGCGACCGCTCAGCCACGAGTCGCCCGACCTCGTCAGCCGCCGCGGCGGTCTCCCAGGCTCGAGGGCGTAGACGTCCATGCCGTCGTAGTCGTTGAGGGTCATCAGCGCCGCCACGTTCTCCCCCGCGCCGGCCAGCTCGTACGCGCACGGGTCGAGCGCCGCGTCGACCAGCGGCTCGAGGCCGTCGTCGGTGACCCGGTGGGGCACCTCCCGGCCGTTGCTCGGGATCACGGTCAGGCGCTCGTCGTTGGCGACCCCCTGCCCCGCAAAGCGGTCGAGGTCAGCCGTCAGCGGCGTCCCGCTGCCGTCGCCGGCCACCCGCCACACCATCCAGGGATCCTCCGACATCGGGGTGCGCGTGGCGAGGGCGACGCACACCAGCGTGCCGTCCGGGTCGAACGAGAAGCGCGCGACCTCGCCCTCCAGCCTGGTGCGCTGCCGCACCCTCCCGCTCGAGACCTCGACGACGTGCACCTGATGGTCGGGAGCGACGTCCGTCTCGCGGTTCGCGATGAACCCGATCGCCCTCCCGTTCGGGTGCGGCCGCAGGTTGCCCGCGGACCATGTCCCCTTCGTCAGCCTGCGAACCCGCCCGCCTGTCGAGACCAGATGCACGTGCCGGGCATGGTCCAGCAGCCCCTCGCCGTCCATCCGCCAGTCGAGCCGCCGCAGCACGCGGGCCGTCGGCGTGGTGTCCGCCTTCTCGTCGGCGCCGGCATCGCGCTCACCCGCGAGGACATGCGAGCGGTCGTCCGTCGCGAGCACGGCGAGCGCGCGGCCGGTGGGCATCCATTCGGCTTCCAGCGCCCCCCGGCGAAACGACGTGATGGCGCGAGGCTCGCCGCCGTCGAGCGGCAGGAGCAGCACCTGCGAGATGCCCTCCTTGTCACGGTCGGACAGGAACGCGATCGTGCGGCCGTCGGGGGAGAAGCGTGGTCGCGTGTCCGCCCAGGCGCCATGGGTGAGCCGGCGCGGGCGGCCGCCGGCGAACGGCACCAGCCAGAGGCTCGAGCGGTCCTTGCCCCCAACGACGGTCCGCTCGCTGTAGGCGGCAAGCGAGCCGTCGGACGAGATGTCGATGCCGCCGATCAGGCGTTCACGGAGCAGGTCGGCGGGTGCGAGGCGGGATAGGATGGGCGATGGCATGGTGGGGGAGTATCCCCGGTTCGCGGAGGTGATGACGCGGTGAACGACATCGCAGCATTCCTTGGCCGGTATCAGCCCTTCGTGGACGCGGATGGCGCCGAGCTGGAGCAGCTCGCCGCCGGGGCGCAGGTGCTGCGGCCGCCCGCCGGAGCGGTGATCCTGGCCGAGGACGGGGCCGTCTCGACCGGCGTGTATGTCGTCCACGAAGGAGCGGTCGAGCTCGAGCACGACGACGAGGTGGTCGACGTGCTCGACGTCGGTGAGGTGTTCGGCCATCCCTCCATGCTGACCGGCCGGGCGCCGGCGTTCACCGTCCGCGCGCGCGACCGCTGCGAGCTGATCCTGATCCCGGCCGACCTCGCCGTCCCGCATCTCAGCAGCGCCTTCGTGGCCGCGACCCTGCGCTCGCGGATGGTGCGCACCGGCCAGCTGGTGCACGCCCAGGCCGACGTCCGCACGGCGCACCTGGGCGATCTCGTGCACCGCCCGGCCGCGATCTGCACGCCGCAGGACACCGTACGCGAGGCCGCCCGCCGGATGGCCGACAAGGACGTGTCCTGCATCCTGGTCGACGTGGGCGACGGGTGGGGGGTCCTGACCGACTCCGACCTTCGCAGGAAGCTCGTGGCCGAGGGGCTGCCCTACGAGACGCCGGTCTCCGAGCTGATGGTGCGGCGTGCGATGACCGTCCCGCCCGACCGCCTCGCCATCGACGCCATGATCGACATGCTCGACCTCGGCATCCACCACCTTCCCGTCGTGGACTCGCGCGGCACGCCGCTCGGCATCGTCACGGCAACGGACCTCATGTACCTGGAAGGACGGACGCCGTTCGCCGTGCGCCGGGGGATCAGCAAGGCGGAATCGCCGGACCAGGTGGTCGAGGCGGCCCGCCATCTGCCCCAGACGATCGTCGCGCTGACCCGCGCCGGTGTCAGCTCGGTCGATGCCTGCCGGGTGCTCGCGCTGTCGGGCGACACGGCGACGGCGCGGCTGCTGGAGCTGGCATGGCAGCGCCACGGCACGCCGCCGTGCGCGTGGGCATGGATGGCGCTCGGCAGCGTCGCGCGCAGGGAGCAGACGCTCGCCTCCGACCAGGACAACGCCTTCGCCTACGACGACCCCGGCGGAGAGGAGGTCGACAGCCACTTCGCTGCGGTCTGCGCCGAGGTGAACACCGATCTGGAACGGTGCGGCTTCGGCGCCGACAACTCCGACGTGCTGGCACGCAACCGGCAGTGGCGGATGAGTCGCACCGAGTGGGAGCGCGTGCTCGCCGACTGCCTGCAGCGCCCCGACCGGTCGCATCTCGTGCGCGCGGCGGTGTCGTTCGACTTCAGGCATGTGACCGGCGGTCTCGACATCGTCCGGCCGCTCGTGACGATCGAGCGTCAGGCGCCCGGCCATCCCGACTTCATCGCCCGCCTCGCCCGCACGGCCACCGACTTCACGCCGCCGCTCGGGCGCCGCGGGCGGCTGGCGACCGACGACACCGGCCGCATCGACCTGAAGAAGCGGGGGATCATCCCGATCGTCAACCTGACGCGGTTCCATGCCATCGCCGCCGGCATCACCGTGTCGGCGACGCTCGAGCGGCTGGCCGCCACGGAGGCCGCGGGTCAGCTGAGCGCCGAGTCGACGTCCGAGCTGCGCGAGGTGTTCGAGCTGATGATGCGGCTGCGCCTCGAGCAGCAGGTGCTTCGCGTCGAGCGCGGGGAGCGGCCGGGGAACCTCGTCGACCCCGGAGAGCTGCCGCCGCTGACGCGCAACCAGATGGTGCAGGCCTTCCAGGCCGTGGCCCAGCACCAGAAGCTGCTCGGCCGGTACGTGCCCATCGGACTTTGAATCACCCTTTACAAGCATCCGCCGGCCGTGGTTCACTAGCCGCGACAGCTGCTACCAACTGGTGAGGGAAAGGAGGCCGTATGTCGACTCCCGTCGAATCTGGCGCACCCGACTACGAGGGCGGAGGTCTCAGCCGCGAGACCAACTGGTGGGGCGCCTTCGTCATCGGGCTCGCCGGCACCATCCTCGTCACGGGCATCGCGCCGGTGATGGTGACGTCGCTGGGCGCCGCCTCCATTCCGATCATCGTCCTCATCACCATCACGGGGTACCTGCTCTGCCTGATCCTGGCCGAGCTGTCGGCGATGATGCCGGAGCGGACGGGCGGCTCGCCGTCCTACGCGTACGTCGCGTACAAGGACAAATGGCCGCGCTTCGCAAAGCACATCAACGGGTTCACCGCCTGGGCGTACTGGCTGGGCTGGTTCCCGGTCGCGCCGCTGAACATGATCCTGGCGTCGTTCTACATCGTGGACAAGTTCGGCCTGTCGACGAACGGGATCACGCCGATCCACACGCCGATCGCGTACTGGACGATCGCCATCTCGATCATCGGCATCCTGCTCGTCTTCATTCCCGCCTGGCTCGGCATCAGGCTCGGCACGGCGTTCGCCACCGTGCTCGGCCTCCTGTCGATGATCCCGCTGACCCTGCTGGCGATCCTGCCGCTGGTCAAGCCGTCGTCGCGCGACTTCGGCAACCTCTCCGGCTTCCACCAGGTCGACGGCAGCGGGTTCTTCACCAACGCGCTCGGGCACAACTGGCTGGTCATCTACATCGCCTTCGCCTTCCTGCTCACCTGGAACGTGATCGCGATGGAGGCGGCGGCCTGCTACATCGGCGAGTGCAAGGACCCGGAGCGCGACGCGAAGATCGCCATGAACCTCGAGGGCCTGTACGGGCTGTTCATCTACACGATGATCCCGCTCAGCTTCGTGATCGTGTTCGGCGCGAAGCTGGCAGATCCGGCGCTGGTCGATCCCAAGACGATCTTCTCCAGCTTCGCGAGCGTGATCTTCGGGACGGGGGCGAACTGGCTGGACTGGCTGATCGCCATCATGCTGGTCATTGCGCTGTCCCTGTCCGTCCTCAACTCGATCATGGGCTGCGCACGCGGGCTGCACCAGATGTCGATCGACGGGCAGTTCCCGCGGATCTTCTCGAGCGTGAACCGGCACGGCGTTCCGGGCTTCGCGATGGCGTTCAACGTCGTCTGCTCGATCGCGCTGATCTTCACCGGTGGCGCCGTCGAGATCTACACGCTCTCGAACGTCGGCTACACCGCCTCGTTCCTGCCCGTGCTGGTCGGCTACTACCTGCTGCGGAAGTACCGGCCCGACATGCGCCGCCCGGTGCGGCTCCCCGAGCCGATGAAGTACGTTGCGCTGGCCCTGGCGGCGCTGTACTTCGTGATCTGGTCGTACGGCGGCCTGGTCGAGGCGTCGCTGCCCAACGCGCTGCTCGGCAACAACGACACGAAGGTCTACTTCTTCATCGGATGGCTGATCCTCGTGTCCTACCTGCCCATCTACTGGTACCGGGTCAAGGTGGAGGATCCGAAACACCAGCGTGAGACCGGCACGGCTGCCCCGGTGACGGCCGGCGACTGAGCACTCCCGGTAGGGTGGGGGCGATGCTGCGCAGATCGCCTCCACCCGATCCGGATCCCGGCTCGATCCACCGCCTGATGGTCGCGTCCGAGGGGCGGAAGATCCACCACAGCGTGATCGTCCGGGCGCTCGAGCTGGCGCGCCCGAACCACGCGAGCGTGTTCGTGATGTCGATCGCCCGCATCTGGGGCACCGGCCTGGGCTTCCCCAACCCCGGCCTCCTCCCAAGCAAGCGGGAGTGGGACGAGCAGCGCCTGATCGTCCGGGAGGCGGTGTCGGCGTTCGAGAAGGCAGGGTTCGACGCCGACGGCCTCGTCCTCGCGACGCGACGCGCCCGCAAGCGGATCGTCGGCGAGGCGACCGCCCGCAAGATGGACGCCATCGTGATGGGCGCGGAGGCCCGCCGCAGCCTGCTCGGCGACTTCGCCTGGTCGCAGGAGCCGCATCGTGTGGCGCGCCGCTCCAAGGGCATCCCGGTGGTTCTCGTGCCGCTGTAGACTCGCGTTCGCCGCTATGCGCGTCCTACTCATCGGATCCGGGGGTCGTGAGCACGCGCTCGCCTGGGGCCTGTCCAGGTCATCCGGCCTCGGGGAGCTCCACGCCGCGCCGGGGAACCCGGGGATGTCCGAGCTGGCCACGTGCCACGACGTTGCCATCGGCGACCTCGCCGGCATCACCGACCTGGCCGAGTCGCTCCGGGTCGACCTTGTCGTCGTCGGTCCGGAGGCGCCGCTGGTCGGGGGGCTCGTCGACCGGCTCGCCGCCGCCGGCATCCGCGCCTTCGGCCCGAGCGCTGACGCCGCGCGCATCGAGGGATCCAAGGCGTTCGCCAAGGACGTGATGGCTGCGGCCGGCGTTCGCACGGCGGCGTCGACGGTGTGCGACACCCTCGCCGCGGCCCAGCTGGCGATCGCCGAGGCGGAAGGGCGCGTCGTCGTCAAGGCGGACGGGCTGGCGGCAGGGAAGGGCGTGATCGTGTGCGACTCGGCTGAGGACGCCGAACGGGCCATCCGGCAGTGCCTCGTCGACCGCGCGTTCGGGGGCTCGGGCGACCGCGTGCTGATCGAGCAGCGGCTGGAGGGGCCCGAGCTGTCCATGCTCGCGCTCTGCGACGGCGAGACCGTGCTGCCGCTCGCGCCTGCACGCGACTACAAGCGCATCTTCGACGGCGACCAGGGGCCGAACACCGGCGGCATGGGATGCATCTCGCCGGTCCCCGGGTTCGACGGCTCGGCGGTGCGGGAGCTGGTCGCGGCCGTCCACCGGCCGGTGGTCGACGAGCTCGCAACGCGCGGGACGCCGTACCGCGGTTGCCTCTACGCCGGGCTCATGCTCACCGACGAGGGCCCGCAGGTGATCGAGTTCAATGCGCGCTGGGGCGATCCGGAGACGCAGGTGATCGTTCCCCGCCTGCGATCGGACCTTCTGGACCTCCTCGTCCGCGCCGCCGAGGGCCGGCTCGCCGAGGCCCCGCTCGAACTCGCTGACCAGGCGTGCGTGTCGGTGGTGCTCGCGGCCCGGGGGTATCCGGATGCGCCGGAGCGCGGCGCGGAGATCACCGGCGTCGAATCCGCCGCCGCGTGCGAGGGCGTCTCGGTCTTCCATGCCGGCACCGCGCGGGAGGGCGGCCGTCTGGTCGTCGCCGGCGGACGCGTGCTGAACGTGTCGGCCGTCGGGCCGGACCTGCCAACCGCCCGCGACCGGGCGTACGAGGCCGCCGACCGGATCGCCTTCGACGGGATGCAGCGCCGGTCGGACATCGGCGCGGTGGCGGCCCGTGTCTGAACAGCCGGCTCCGGGCGCCACCCCCGCCACCGAGGTTCACCCGGTCTGGGAGGAGCTGGAGGCGGATGGGCCGCAGGTCGGCATCGTGATCGCGACCGACCAGGACCGCGAACAGATCGAGCAGGCGTGCAACGAACTGCTCGACCGTGGCATCACGTTCGAGGTGCGCGTGCTCTCGGCGCACCGCAACCCGCGGGAGGTCGCCGAGTACGCATCGACGGCTGCGCTCCGCGGCGTGCGCGTGATCATCGCCGCGGCCGGTGGAGCTGCCGCGCTGCCGGGAGTGATCGCGAGCTACACCGAGCTGCCCGTCATCGGGGTGCCGCTCGAGCGCGGCAATCTGGGCGGCATGGACGCGCTGCTCTCCGTCGTGCAGATGCCCGAGGGCGTTCCGGTCGCCTGCATGGCGGTCAACGGTGCCCGCAACGGCGCGATCTATGCGGCCAAGATCCTCGCGCAGGGCGGCGCGCCTCCCCACACGAGCGGCCGCTGGACGGCGACCGGCTGATGGAGCAGCGCGTCAGCCTGATCACGCTCGGCGTCGCCGACCTGGCGCGCGCACGGGCGTTCTACGAGGCGCTCGGGTGGATCTCGAACTCGCCGCCGGAGATCGGCGTCGTGTTCTTCCAGACCGGCGGCATGGTGGTCGCGCTGTGGAGCCGCGACGAGCTGGCTGCGGACACGGCCGTCGCCGACTCCGGCGGCTGGGGCGGGGTGACGCTGGCGCACAACGTTCGCTCGCCGGAGCAGGTCGATGCGGTGCTGCACCAGGCGAGAGCGAACGGCGCGACCATTACGCGGCCCGGCGGGGAGACGTTCTGGGGCGGGTACTCGGGCGTGTTCGTCGACCCGGACGGCCACCCGTGGGAGGTTGCGCACAACCCGGGCTGGGAGATCCGTGAGGACGGCTCGATCGTGCTGCCGAGGGATTGAGCACTCGGGTGGTGGGCGGGTCTGCCCCTGGGGGGGCTGATCCGGCCGGCCCGCCGCTGAGCACTCGAGCGCGTCGCGCGTCCCGAGCACTCGCGTGGCTGGTGGTGGGCTGCCGGGTCAGCCCCCGACGAGCGGGGGCAGACCCGAGGGCAACGCGGGTCTGCCCCTTTGGGGGCTGACCCGGCCGGCCGGCCGCTGAGCACTCGAGTGGCTGGTGGTGGGCTGCCCGGGCGCTCGAGTGCCGGCGCGCCCTCCCAGCCGAGCCCACCGGGCCGGTTGGTAGACTGCAAAACGCCTTGATCAAGCGCTATACCCGCCCCGCCATGGGCGCCGTCTGGTCGGACGAGCGCAAGTTCCAGCGGTGGCTGGACGTCGAGATCGCTGCGATGGAGGCCTGGGTGGATGCGGGCGTCGTGCCCGCCGATGCGCTCGCCGCGGTCGTCGCGGGCGCACATGTCGACGTGGCCCGTATCCTCGAGATCGAGGGGCGCACGCACCACGACGTGCTCGCATTCACCGAGTCGATCGCCGAGCAGGTCGGCGAGCACGCGCGCTGGTTCCACTACGCGCTCACGTCCTCCGACATCGTCGACACCGCGCTCGCGCTCCAGCTGCGCGACGCGGGCCGGCTGCTCGCAGACGGCATCGCCGCCGCCGAGCGCGCGCTGCTGACCCGCGCCGAGGAGTTCCGCCACACGCCGATGATCGGCCGCACCCACGGCGTCCACGCCGAGCCGACCACCTTCGGGCTCGTCCTGCTCGGCCATGCCATGGAGATGCGGCGGCAGCGCACGCGGCTCGCGGCCGCCTTCGCCGACGTTGCGGTCGGCAAGCTCTCGGGCGCGGTGGGGACGTATGCCAACTCCGACCCGCGGATCGAGACGTTCGCGCTCGAGCGCCTGGAGCTGGAGCCCGAGGAGGTCGCAACGCAGGTCGTCCCCCGCGACCGGCATGCCCGGCTGCTCTGCGCGGTGGCCGAGGCCGGCGCCTCCCTCGACCGCTTCGCGACCGAGATCCGCCATCTCCAGCGCACCGAGGTGCGCGAGGCGCTGGAGCCCTTCGCCGCGGGCCAGAAGGGCTCCTCCGCGATGCCCCACAAGCAGAACCCGATCGTCTGCGAGCGTATCTCGGGCCTCGCCCGCGTGCTTCGCGGCAACGCCGTTGTCGGCCTGGAAAACGTCGCACTCTGGCACGAGCGCGACATCTCGCACTCGTCAGCCGAGCGGGTCGTCCTTCCCGACTCGACGATCGCGCTCGACTACATGCTCGACCGGGTCGTCTGGCTCGCCGGTGGCCTGACCGTCGACCCCGCACGCATGCTCCGCAACCTCGAGGCGTCCCATGGGCTCGTCTTCTCGGGACGCGCCCTGCTCGCGATGGTCGAGGCGGGCGCGTCGCGCGAGGCGGCCTACGAGATCACGCAGCGAAACGCCCTGCGCGCCTGGGACGAGGAGCGCAGCTTCCGCCAGCTGCTCGAGGCCGATCCCGAGGCGCGCGCCCTCGTCGACCCCGGCACGTTCGACCGCGTCTTCGACCTGGATAGCTTCCTGCGCCACGTCGACGCCATCTTCGACCGTGCGCTCGAGCGCGGGGAGGTGGAGCATGTCTGACAGCCTCGCCCGGCTGCACGAGTCGTCCGGCAAGGTGCGCGAGATGTACAACTTCGGCGAGACCATGCTCATGGTCGCGTCCGACCGGATGAGCGCGTTCGACGTGATCATGCCCACGCCGATCCCCGACAAGGGCCGGGTGCTGACCGCCCTCTCGGCGTTCTGGTTCGAGCACACGGCCCAGATCGTCCCCAACCACCTGATCTCGATCGAGCAGGATGCGTTCCCGGAGCAGGCGCGGCACGACGAGGCGCTGGCCGGCCGGTCGATGCTCGTCCGGCGGCTCACGATGATGCCGATCGAGTGCGTCGTCCGCGGCTACCTCGCCGGGTCGGGCTGGAAGGATTACCAGGCGGAGGGCGCGGTCTGCGGTCACGCGCTTCCGGCCGGACTGCGTGAGGCAGAGCGCCTCCCCGAGCCGATCTTCACGCCCGCGACGAAGTCGACGAGCGGTCACGACATCAACATCGACGCCGCCACGGCGCGCCTGCTGGTCGGCCACGAGCAGCGTTACGACGCGCTCGAGCGCCTCTCGCTCGACCTGTACGAGTTCGCCGCCGGGCTGGCGCGCGAGCGCGGCATCATCATCGCCGACACCAAGTTCGAGTTCGGGATGGACATGACCGGCGAGCTGGTGCTCGCAGACGAGGTGCTGACGCCGGACTCGTCGCGGTTCTGGCCTGCCGACGAGTACGAGCCGGGGCGCCCTCAGCCCTCGTTCGACAAGCAGTTCCTGCGCGACTGGCTGGAGGCCAGCGGCTGGGACAAGCAGCCGCCTGCCCCGGAGCTCCCGGACGACGTGGTCGCCGGCACCCGGCAGCGGTACGCCGAGGCCTACCTGCGGCTGACCGGCGAGCCCTTCGATGCCTACCTGCGACGAAACGGAGCCGTGCAATGAACGTGACCGTGCTGGTGCGACCCCGCGACGGCATGCTCGACCCGCAGGGGGAGGCCGTGCGCCGCTCGCTGTCCGGCCTCGGCTATCCGGCCGCCGACGTGCGAGCCGGCAAGGTGTTCGACCTGCGTGTGGACGCCGACGACGCGGAGAGCGCCCGGAGGATCGCCAGCGAGATCGCGGAGCGCGTGCTCTCGAACCCGCTGATCGAGCAGTACGAGGTCGAGGTGGCCGAGTGAGGGTCGGCGTCGTCAGCTACCCGGGGGCGTGCGACGACCGCGACGCGATGCATGCCGTGTCGCTGGTCGGTGCGGAGCCCGTTCGCCTGTGGCACGCGGATCCCGACCTGGGCGGCGTCGACGCCGTCATCATCCCCGGCGGGTTCAGCTACGGCGACTACCTTCGCCCCGGCGCGCTCGCGGCGCTCTCGCCCGTGATGCAGGGGGTGCGCGCCCACGCCGCCGCAGGCCGGCCGGTGCTCGGCATCTGCAACGGGTTCCAGGTGCTCGCCGAGGCGCGGCTCGTGCCGGGCGTCCTGCGGCCCAACGCGAGCCTCAAGTTCCGCTGCCATGACGTCGCGATGACCGTCGAGCACGAGTCCCCCTGGCTTCCCGGATGCGACGCCGGCGACGAGCTGACGATCCCGATGAAGCATCACGACGGCTGCTGGTTCGCGGATCCCGAGCAGGTGGCCGCCCTCGAGGCGTCCGGCCAGATCCTGCTTCGCTACCGCGAAGACCCGAACGGGTCGGTCGGGCGTGTCGCGTGCGTCACCAACGAGGCGGGCAACGTGGCCGCGCTGATGCCGCACCCGGAGCACGCGGTGGAGGAGCTGATCGGGTCGACGGACGGGCGCATCCTGCTCCAGGGACTGTTCGACATCGCCGAGCGCGCCGCGTCTCCCGCTCACTCGTCGGCGTAGCCGCCGCCGGCCAGCCAGCCCTGGCTGCCGTCGCTTCGACGCCGGCCGAAGCGAACGAGCACGAGCAGCTTCTCGACCTCGGGCGACGGCAGGAGGATCCACTCCGCGCTCGACCGGTCGCAGCGCAGCACGGCTTCGATCACATCGCGGAGGCCGGTGGAGTCGATCCGCTCGACGCGGGTCAGGTCGAGCACGACCCGGCGTCTGCCGACGGTCGCGACCGCGCGATCGGCGGCCCGTGCGAGGACGCCCCTCGCGGCCAGGTCGAGGTCCCCGGCGTACGTGACGCGCACCTCCTCCGGCCCCCAGGCGAGGTCGACGTCGTAGGTCTGCGCCGTCTCGTGGTCAGGCATCGCCGTCGCTGTCGTCTTCGTCGTAGAGCGTGGGCGTCGTCTCGAGGGGCGACGCCGGGTCGTTGCCCGGCGCGCCCGGCACGCCGCCCGGGCCGGTGTGGCGCCGAAACCCCGGCGCGACGTCCGGCGTCGACGTCGGCTCGTGCGCCGATGGGTTGGCCGACCCCGGCATCACAGGATCGACCTCCTGCTGGTCCTGCCCGTCGTGCTGCTGCTCGCCATCATTCATCAGATACACCCATCCGCCGGGCGGGGGTCGCCCCCGCCCGGCTCGTCATCGTTGTCACTGTCCGATCGTCCGCTTGACCGCGGCCACCACGCCGCCGTCGCCGTTTCCGTCGGCGGTCGCCTCGACGCCGCCGTGGACGGCCGGCGGTGCCGGCGAGAGCTCGGGCTCCTGCCCCAGAGTGGGGGCGGGATCCGCGGCGGTGAACTCGCCCTTGCCGTCGAGCGACGTGCCGGTCGCCCAGCGTGCATCCGCCGGCGTCGGCTGGTCGGAGTGGTTGAAGAACGCGTAGGCCCACTGCCGGTAGTCGCCCTCGTCCTCGACGTCGTTCGGGGCCGCCTGGTTCGTGTCGCCGAGCTCCTCGATCACCGCGAGCCACTGCTGCTGGTGCATCGTGTCTCGGGCGATCAGGAACGACAGGAGGTCCTTCATGCCCGGGTCGTCGGTCATCTCCCGAAGCCTCGCGGCCAGCGTGCGCCCGATCGCCTCGGCCGCGACGTTCGCGCGCATGTTGGCGGTCAGGTTGCCGCCGACGTCGACGCACGCGGCATTGAACGGCACGCCGTTCGCGTCCGAGGGCATGGCGGCGAGACCGGAGCTGAGGTAATGCCGGGGCTCGACGCCGCCCATCCGAGCGGCCACGAGCGGGCTGGTGACGACGTCGTCGACCATCGTCGAGGGGGCGCCCTCGAGGTTCATCGCCACCGCGGTCGCGAGCACCTCGACGTGCCCGATCTCCTCGGTGCCGGTGGCGAGCAGCATGTCGCGGTAGCGCTTCGGCCCGCGTGCCCCCCACGCCTGGAACAGGTACTGCGTCATCACCCGCAGCTCGCCCTCCGGCCCGCCGATCGCCTGCTGCAGCATGCGGGCGAAGACCGGATTCGGCTTGTCGACGCGGACGGTGTACGCCAACCCCTTGATGTGCTGGAACATCGCTCCTCCTTGGCGGCTGCGCCGGGTGAACTCACGGTCGCCGCAGCCGGGACCCCCGCGAGGTCCGCGGCGGGATTCTGTGCCGCGCGAGGGGGCGATCTACCCTGATGCCGAGCCGGCAAACATCCCGGTCAGCCGGCGCTGGGTGCGCCATGTCGAGGCGACCGACGGGGCACCGGTGAGACGGCTGCCACCCCCTCGGCAAGCGCTCATGCCGGTGCGCGCCGGCACGCCGTTGCCGCCAGTGCGCCGAGCAGGAGCAGAGGCGGGAACGACCAGGTGAAGTCGTAGAGACCGGACAGTGCGATCGCCGTGGCCGCGACTCCTGCCGCAAGCCGCGCCGGATCCGTCGTCCTCAGGGCGCCAAGGCCGATGGCCAGCATGGCCGCGAGCACGGTGGCGGCGCCGAGGGCCGCAGGGAATCCAGCGGTCACGGCCTGCTCCAGCACCGCGTTGTGCGCCTCGGCGGGCACTGGCCGCACAGACGTCCTCGCCGCCTGCAGTGACGTGCCCGGCCCGTGCCCCAGCCACGGCCGGTCGCGAGCCGCGTCCCATGCGGCGCGCCAGGCCAGACGCCGTGACGCCAGCGGCCCGTGCCGCAGGTGGCGGTCGAGCGATCCCCGCCCCGGGTCGGACACGACGAGCGCGGCGGCGCCGGCCACCACGGCCACGGCCACGGTCGCGGCCACGACGCCGCGGGACCGCGGCACGCGCGCCGCGAAGACGACCAGAATGGCGCCCAGCTCGAGCACGGCCACGCGATCGAACGACGCGAGCCCCCCCGCGGTGAGCACCGCGCACGCGACGATCGCGCCGGTGCGGTCGAGCGCCCCGTCGGCGTGGAGTGCCAGCGCCGCCGCGAGCGCGCAGACGGCGAGCAGTCCCAGCGCCGGCGGGTACTCGAACGTGCCGCCTGCGCGCCAGAGCCCGCCGATCCGCTCGCCGAGCGGCCGGCTGTGCAGCAGGACGCCCGCGATGCCGGCCGTGGCGCACGTGACGCCGAGCGCCAGGACCACCGCCGAGAGCGGGACCGCGCCCCGCCTGACCGCCGGCGTGCAGAGCGCGGCCACGACCGCGACCGCCAGGATGGCGAGCGCGGGGGCGACCGAGCCGCGGTCGCGGTGCCACGCGAGCGACGCGACGTTCGCCGCCGCCATGAGCGCGAGCCCAGCGACGAGCGGATCGCGCAGCACGGCCGGGCGCGGCAGCGGACGCACCGCGGCAACCCCCGCTGCGGCGAGGGCGGCGACCGCGACCTGAGCCGGTGCGCGGTACCCCCCATGCCAGAGCAGCGCCCCCAACGAGGCAGTGACGACCATCCAGACGGGTGACCATCCGAGGCCCCCGGGCTGCCGATGAGAGCCACGTAACCTGTCGTCTTTTGGGGGTCTCTTGATGTCGATCAATCGCTTCGTCGTCGTGCTGCCGGTGCTGGCCGGCCTCGTTCTGACGGGCTCCGCGCTCGCGCGGATGATGCCTGTGCAGACCGTTCGCGACACGGTCTACCAGACCTGTCGCCACAACGGCGTCCACTTCAACACGCAGGGTCATCCCACCTGCGGCCTGCATCGCGGCTGGTCGGACGGGGGCAGCGGCGAGTCGCAGGGCGGGCAGCCCGGTGACGATCCGGCAGGCGAGGATCAGGGCAGGGTCGAGGCCACCGGGGACAGCGGCCAGCAGGGGCGCGGTCGCAACGAGCACGCAACGCAGCACGGCCGGCATGCGGACGGCGCGAACTCCGCACGCGGCCGCAGCGCTCATGCGGCGCACGGCCGCGGCGGCTCGCACGGGCACCACGCTGACGGTGCTCCCCGGCACGGCCGCTCTCGCCACGGCGGGCACGGCGCCGGACGCGGCCACTCCAAGGGCTGACCGCATACGCATAACCGGAGCCGGTCGGTGGCCCGGGGGGCGCCATCGACCGGCTCCGGTACCATGCATGTGCCCTTGTGACTGCCGTGACGCCTCAGCCGCTCCACCGCGCCCTCGGCCTGACCGATGGCGAGCTCGAGCGCATCTGCGAGCTGCTCGGGCGCGATCCGAATGACTTCGAGCTCGCGGTGTTCTCGCTGCTCTGGAGCGAGCACTGCGGGTACAAGCACTCGCGCCCGCTGCTCGGACGCTTCCCCACGACAGGCCGCCACGTCCTGCAGGGCCCGGGGGAGAACGCCGGCGTGATCGACGTGGGTGACGGTCTGGCGGTCGCGCTCAAGGTCGAGAGCCACAACCATCCCTCGGCCGTCGAGCCCCTCCAGGGCGCCGCCACCGGTGTGGGCGGCATCCTCCGCGACATCTTCGCCATGGGCGCACGCCCCGTGGCCATCCTCGATTCGCTCCGCTTCGGAGAGCTCGACTCCGACCATCAACGCCATCTGTTCTCGCAGGTGGTCGCGGGTGTCGGCCACTACGGCAACTGCGTGGGGGTCGCGAACCTCGGCGGCGAGGTCTACTTCGAGCCCGCCTACGAGCACAACTGTCTCGTCAACGCCATGTGCGTCGGCCTGCTGCCCGCCGACCGGCTCACCTCGGCCCGTGCGACCGGCGTCGGCAACCTGCTCGTGCTCTACGGGTCGAAGACCGGGCGGGACGGCATCGGCGGGGCGAGCGTGCTTGCCTCGCAGGGGTTCGACCAGGCATCGGCCGACAAGCGCCCGAGCGTCCAGATCGGCGATCCGTTCATGGGCAAGAAGCTGATCGAGTGCACGCTCGAGCTGCTCGACCGCGGCCTGCTCGCGTCGCTGCAGGACCTGGGCGCGGCCGGCCTGGCGTCGTCCACGTCCGAGATGGCCTCGCACGGGGGCGTCGGCCTCGACGTCGACCTGTCCCGCGTGCCGCTGCGGGAGGCCGACATGCAGCCGTTCGAGATCATGATCTCCGAGTCGCAGGAGCGGATGGCGGCGATCGTCTCGCCGGACCTGCTCGATGCGGTGCTCGAGACCTGCGCGCGCTGGGAGATCGACGCCACCGTCATCGGCTCGGTCATCGAGGACGGCGTGCTGCGAGCCTTCTTCGACGGTGAGGTGGTCGGCGAGATCCCCGTCGACACGCTGGTCGACGGCGCCCCCCGGTACGAGGTCGAGCGCACCCGCCCCGCACGGCTCACCGACCGGCCGCTCGACCCGCGCCCGGTGGACGACGTCATCGGCGGCCTGAGGGCCCTGCTCGCTTCCCCGAACATCGCGAGCCGCCGCTGGATCTACCAGCAGTACGACCAGCTGGTCGGCTCGGGCACCGCAGTGCGGCCGGGCGGCGACGCCGGGGTCGTCCGGCTGACGCCGTCCAGGCGCGCGATCGCCGTGTCGCTCGACGGGAACGGGAGGCGCACCTGGCTCGACCCCCGCCGGGGCGGGGCCGCCGCCGTCTGCGAGGCCGCCCGCAATGTCGCCTGCACCGGCGCCCGGCCGGCGGCCGTCACCAACTGCCTGAACTTCGGAAACCCCGAGACCGGCGAGGTCGGTTACGAGCTGGCCGAGGCGATCGAGGGTATGGCGCAGGCGTGCGAGGCGCTCGCCCTGCCGGTCGTCTCGGGGAACGTGTCGCTCTACAACGAGCACTACGGCCGCCCGATCTATCCGACCCCGGTGGTCGGCGTGGTGGGCGTGCTCGAGGATGCGGAGCTCGCGGTGAAGGCCGCCTTCCGGCAGGCCGGCGACGTCGTTCTCCTGGCCGGCGACGGGGCGGCTGCCGCGCTGGACGGCTCCGAGTACCAGAAGATCCTGCTGGGCGAGGTCGCGGGCCGGATCCCGGAGCCCGACCTCGCGCACGAGCGCCTGCTGCACGAGTTCCTCGCCGCGGCCGCCGAGCGCCGGCTGTTGCGCAGTGCCCACGACGTCGCGGACGGCGGCCTCGCGGTCGCGCTTGCGGAGTCGGCGATCGCCGGCGCGGTGGGCGTCGAGGCCCGGTGCGGTGACGCGTTCGGCGAGGGTGACGGCCGGGTGGTCGTGAGCGCCCGCGGGCAGGACGTCGAGGCTCTGCGCGACCTGGCAGGCGAGCTGCCACTGCGGGAGATCGGCCGTGTCGGCGGCGACGCGATCGTCCTGGACGGGGCCGCGCTGCCGCTGGACGAGGCGACGCGGATCTGGGAGGCGGCCCTGCCGGCGGCCGTGGGGGAGGCGGGCGCCTGATGTGCGGCGTCTTTGGCATCTACGACCCCGTCGGCGCGCCCGACCGCGACGTCGCCCGGCTGACGTTCTTCGGCCTGTACGCCCTCCAGCACCGCGGGCAGGAGAGCGCCGGTATCGCCGTGTCAGACGGCGGCCGCGTGGTTGCGATGAAGGACATGGGCCTCGTCAGCCAGGTGTTCGACGAGCCGAAGCTGTCGGCCCTCCAGGGCCGGATGGCGATCGGCCACGCCCGGTACTCGACCACCGGCTCCACGGCCTGGCGCAACGCGCAGCCGGTCGTGCAGCACGCCGGCGGCCGCACGATCGCGCTCGGCCACAACGGCAACCTGACGAACACGACCGAGCTTCGCGAGGAGCTGCGCGGCAACCGTGTGCGGCTGCAGTCCACCTCCGACACCGAGGTGATCGCGGCGCTGATCGCCCGCCATCCGTCCGGCGACCTCGAGCACGCCGTCGCCGACACGATGGGGCGGATCGAGGGTGCGTTCGCCGCGGTCGTGCTGACCGAGGACGGCGTGGCCGGGTTCCGCGACCCGGACGGCATCCGGCCGCTGGTGGTCGGCCGTCTGGACGACGCGTTCGTGCTTGCGTCCGAGACCTGCGCGCTGGACATCATCGGCGCGACGTTCGAGCGGGAGCTGCGCCCCGGCGAGATGGTCGTCGTCGACGAGGACGGCCCCCGGTACCGCCAGGCGGTCGAGCCGCGCTCGCAGTCGCTGTGCATCTTCGAGTACATCTACTTCGCGCGACCGGACTCCGAGATGCAGGGAGAGGGCCTCCACGAGGTGCGGGGCCGGATGGGCGAGCAGCTGGCGGTCGAGGCGCCGGTCGACGCCGACGTCGTCATCCCGGTGCCGGACTCCGGCACGCCGGCCGCCGTCGGATTCGCCCGCGAGAGCGGCATCCCCTTCGGCGAGGGCCTGGTCAAGAACCGCTACGTCGGCCGCACCTTCATCCAGCCCGACCAGGGGCTGCGGGAGCGCGGCGTGCGCCTCAAGTTCAACGTGCTGCCCTCGGTGCTGCGCGGCAAGCGCGTCGTGGTCGTCGACGACTCGATCGTGCGTGGATCGACCACCCGCAAGCTCGTGCAGATGCTGTTCGAGGCGGGCGCGCTCGAGGTGCACCTGCGGGTCAGCTCGCCCCCCATCGTCTCGCCCTGCTATTACGGGATCGACATGGCCGACCAGACCGAGCTGCTCGCCGCCGGCCGGACGATCGAGCAGGTGCGCGAGCGGCTCGGCGCGACGTCACTCGCCTACCTGTCGCTGGACGGCCTGCAGGCGTCGACGGGCCAGGGCGCGGACCGGTTCTGCCGCGCCTGCCTGACGGCCGACTACCCGACGGCGATCCCGGACGAGATGCGAAACGCGAAGCTGCGGTTCGAGGAGCTGGCGGCGGCCGAGGCCGCGGCCGCTCGATGAGCGACGACCGGCCGCTCACCTACGGCGACGCCGGCGTCAGCCTGGAGGCGGCCGATCGCGTCGTCAGCCGGATCGCCGCCGCCGTGGATTCGACGCGCACCCGGGAGGTGCTTGGGAGCCTGGGCGGCTTCTCCGGCCTCTATACGCCGACCGCGGGAGATCCCGCGATCGCGGCGGGCTGCGACGGCGTCGGCACCAAGATCCTGCTCGGCGCACGCGCCGGCCGGCTGCACGGGCTCGGCGTGGACCTCGTCGCGATGAGCGTCAACGACGTCATCACGACCGGTGCCCGTCCCGCCTTCTTCCTCGATGTGATCACCTGCGGCCGCCTCGATCCCGAGCGGATCGCGGAGCTGGTCGAGGGCATCGCCGACGGCTGCCGGCAGGCGGGCTGCGCGCTGCTCGGCGGCGAGACGGCGGAGCACCCCGACATGATGGAGCCGGACGAGTTCGACATGGCCGGGTTCGCCGTCGCGATCGGCGAGCGGCGCGAGCTCGTCGGCGGGGCCCGGGTGGAGGAGGGCGACGTCGTCGTCGGCCTGGCGTCGAGCGGCCCGCACGCGAACGGGTTCTCGCTGGTGCGCCGGCTGGTCGAGCGGGCCGGTGCCGGCCTCGACGACCGCCCGGACGCGCTCGGCGGCGCCTCGGTCGCCGACGCGCTGCTCGAGCCGACCCGGATCTATGCCCGCGGCGTGCGCCAGCTCACCGCCACGGTCGACGTTCGCGCCATGGCGCACGTCACCGGCGGCGGCATCGAGGGCAACCTCGCCCGGCCGCTGCCCGCCGGCCTGGGTGCCGAGATCGAGCTGGCCAGCTGGGAACGCCCTGCGGTGTTCACCTGGCTGGCGTCGCTCGGCGTCGAGGAGGACGAGATGCGCCGGGTGTTCAACCTCGGGCTGGGGTACGTCGCCGTGGTCGCGGAGGAGTCGGCCGACCTGGCGCTGCGGACGCTGGAGGCCGCGGGCGAGCGCGCGTGGGTCGCGGGGCGCGTCGTCCAGGGCGACGGGGTCCGCCTCCGGTGAACGTCGGCGTCCTCATCTCGGGGACGGGAACCAATCTGCAGGCACTGATCGACGACCCGCAGATCGAGGTCGTCTGCGTCGTGTCCAACCGGCCGCAGGCCGGCGGCGTCGAGCGCGCACGGCGGGCCGGGATCGACGTGCTCGTGAGCGGCGACGAGGAGGAGACGGCCACGTTCCTCGAGGCCCACTCGGTCGGCCTGGTCGTGCTGGCCGGCTACATGCGCGTGCTGTCGGCCGGGTTCGTGTCGCGCTTCTCCGGCCACATCATGAACATCCACCCATCGCTGCTGCCGGCCTTTCCCGGCGCCCAAGCGGTGCGCGACGCCGTCGATCACGGCGTTCGCGTCACGGGCGTGACCGTGCATCTGGTCGACCGGCACCACGTCACGCCCGACACCGGCCCGATCGTTCTGCAGGAGGCGACGGAGGTCTCGTATGATGACCGCCCGCAGGACGTCACCGAGCGGCTGCATCGGATCGAGCACCGGCTGCTGCCTCAAGCGGTGCGCCTGTTCTGTGCCGGACGGCTCGAGGTGAGCGGCCGGCGGGTCCGCGTGAAGGACGAACGTCTGGCATGAGCATCAAACGAGCCCTCATCTCGGTCAGCGACAAGAACGGCCTCGCGTCGTTCGCGTCCGGTCTCGCCGATCTCGGCATCGAGCTGATCTCGACGTCCGGCACGGCGACCCTCCTCACCGACTCGGGGCTGAAGGTCACGACGGTCGAGGACATGACGGGCGGATCGGAGCTGCTCGGCGGCCGCGTCAAGACCCTGCACCCGCACGTCCACGCGGGCATCCTCGCCCGGCGCAACCACCCCGACGACATGGCATCGCTCGAGCAGGAGGGGATCGAGCCGATCGATCTGGTCGTCTGCAACCTGTATCCGTTCCGCATGGTCGCGAACCGCCGCGGCGTGACGGAGCCCGAGGTGATCGCGAACATCGACGTGGGCGGCCCCACGATGGTGCGGGCGGCCGCGAAGAACTACGACTCGGTGGCGGTGGTGACCGACCCCGAGCGCTACGGGTTCATCCTCGACGAGCTCCGCACGTCGGGCGGTCAGCTGTCCCCCGAGACGCGGCGCGAGCTGGCGGCCGAGGCGTTCGCGCACACGGCCGGCTACGACGCCGCGATCTCGGAGTGGTTCAACGAGGTCGAGGCCTTCCCCGAGCGGGTCGTGCTCGACCTCGTCAAGGCCGCCGACCTCCCGTACGGCGAGAACCCGCACCAGCGGGCCGCCTACTACGTCGAGGCGGGTGCGCGCCGGCATCTCCTGTCGATGATCGAGCAGCTGGGCGGTCCGCCGCTCTCGTTCAACAACCTCTGGGATCTGCAGGCCGCTCGCTCGATCGCCGGGTCCTTCCAGGTGCCGGCCTGCGCGATCATCAAGCATGCGACGCCGTGCGGTGTCGCCGTGGGGGCGACGATCGAGGAGGCGTTCGAGCGCGCGCTGGAATCGGACACCGTGGCGGCGTTCGGCGGCGTGATCGCCGTCAACCGCGCGGTCACTCCGGAGCTCGCGGAGCGGATGGCCGACCAGGTGATCCACGTCCTGTTCGCTCCCGGGTACGACGACGGGGCGGCCGACACGTTGCGCCAGAAGCAGGCGCTGCGGATCCTCGAGGACCGCGAGCGGCGCAAGGCGAGCCCCGGCGAGCGGGACATCAAGCGCGTGCTGGGCGGGCTCCTGATCCAGGATCGCGATACGGAGCTGGACGAGCGCGACACCATGCAGGTGGTGTCACAGGTCGCTCCGACCGAGCAGGAGTGGGGCGACCTGCTGTTCGCGTGGCGGGTGTGCAAGCACGTCCGCTCGAACGCGATCGTGATCGCCCGCGACCTCGCGACGGTCGGGATCGGCGGCGGCGACGTCAGCCGGGTTGACGCCGTGCGGGTCGCCGTGGAGAAGGCGGGCGGCCGCAACCAGGGCGCCGTCCTGGCCTCCGATGCGTTCTTCCCGTTCGACGACGGCCCCCGCACGGCGGTCGCGGCGGGCGTGAAGGCGATCATCCAGCCGGGCGGCTCGAAGCGCGACGACGAGGTGATCGCGGCGGCCGACGAGGCCGGCGTGGCGATGGTCTTCACCGGCCGCCGGCACTTCCTGCACTAAGTGCGGGTCTACCCCCTTGGGGGCTGACCCGGCAGCCCCACCCAAGCGCCGAGCGAGCCGCCTCGGGTCTGCCCCCTTGGGGGCTGACCCGGCAGCCCCACCCCCACCGCCGAGCCGGCCCGCGCTACCGCCGCTCCACCGGGATCACGAACTTCATCCCGGTGTGCGTCTCCGAGATGCGGGCGATCTTGACGTCGTGCATGCCCGCGGCCCGACCGGCGCCGATCACCATCGCCTCCGTGATGTCCGGCTCGCCCTTGGGGCGGATCACCCAGATCGAACCGTCGCGCGCGATCCGGTCGCGGATCGCCGGGATGCGGTCGAGGTCGGAGGCGCGCCGTGCAGCGAGGAAGACCACGTCCGGCGTGCCGCGCGTGACCCGGCGTCCCCGGCCGACCAGCTGCTCATCGACGGTGCCGACCAGCCGCACGCGCTGGCCGGGCTTCACGCCGAGCTTGTCCGCCAGCGTCTTCGGATTCGCGAGGTCGTGCGCCCACCGCGCGGCCTCTCGCTCGCCGAGGTCGAGCTCGAGCGGCCCGCCGTCGCAGTCGATCGTCAGCACGTCGCCGGCCGCCGCCGCACCGCGGATCGAGGATCGCGGTACCTTCAGCCGAAACGGCGACCGCACGATCACCTCGTCGGTCTCGAGCTGCGCCGCCGCCTCGGCTTCCACTCCGCCGTGGCGAACCCGGCATCGCGCCTCCCGGCCCATCGCCGGATTATCCCGAGCGCTTCAGCCGGCCGTGCTGCTTGGCGTACCGCTCCCCGCGCTGGAACACCGCCAGGCCGAGCGGCACGGCCACCGCACCGGTCACCAGCAGCGGCCAGATGTCCGGCCACACCTGTGCCAGGCCGGCGCCGTCCAGGATCGCCTTGCGGCAGCCCTCGAGCGTGTACGTCGCCGGAGAGACCACCGAGATCCACTGCATCCACTGCGGCAGCACAGTGACCGGGTAGTACACGCCCGAGACCACGAGCAGCAGCCCTTGCGCGATGAAGCCGAGCTGCGTGCCCTTCTCGGGTGAGATCAGCGGGAGCACCGCGGTCATCATCCCGATCCCGATGAACGAGACCGAGCTCACCAGCAGCACCACGGCCGCGCTGGCGAACGCAGGGTTGTGGAACGTCACGCTCAGCGACGCCGCGACGACCGTGAACAGCAGCGCCGTCCGGAGCACCCCGTAGAGCACCGCGAACGCGCCCATCCCGAGCAGGTGCGAGGCCCGCGAGATCGGCGCCATGAACGTGTACTCGATCGTCCCCTCCCAGCGCTCCCAGGCGACCGTCTCGGTGACGATCTCGAAGATCAGGCCGAGGTACGACCAGATCACCGCACCGATCAGCAGCACGATCGTGATGCGGTTGACGTTCAGGTGCCCGCCGCCCGCCTCGACGCCCTTCGCGATGAACACGATCGTCAGCGTGTTGGCGACGGTGTAGAGGAACCACGCCAGCTCCCACCAGGCGAAGCGCCTGATCAGATACACGTTGCGCTCGACGATCCCCGCGAAGCCGATCAGCTCGCGGCGAACCGCTCCGCTGTGCTCGGCCTTGATCATGCCGGCACCGCCTCCCGCTCGTCGCGCTCGTCCTCGAATGTCCGGCCGGTGGCGTTCAGGAACGCCTGCTCGAGCGTCTCCGCGCCGTACCGCCGCTTGATCTCCGCGGCGGTGTCGAGGCACAGCAGCTCGCCCCGGTCGAGGATGCCGATGCGCTCGGCGAGGGCCTCGGCCTCGGCCATGTCGTGGGTGCACAGCAGGATCGTGGAGTCGTGCTCCTCCCGGAGCCGCCGGATGAAGTCCTGCACCTCCAGCTTGCTTCGCGGGTCGAGGCCGGTGGTCGGCTCGTCGAGCAGCAACAGCACGGGCGCGGTCAACAGGGCCCGCGCCAGCGCGATCTTCTGCTGCATCCCCCGCGACAGATCCTCCATCGGCTCACCGCCCCGCTCGGGCGGGAAGCCGACCATCTGCAGGATCTCGGGAATCCGGGCGCGCGTCTCCCTCGGACCCAGCCCGTAGAAGCGCGCGGAGTAGCTGAGGTTCTCCATCGGCGACATGCGCTTGAAGAACGACGCCTCCACGGACACGCGGTTGACCAGGCGCTGCACCGCGCGCGGCTTCGCGAACACGTCGATACCGAACACCCGGGCGCTGCCGCCGTCGTTGATCAGCAGCGTCGAGAGCAGGCGCACAAGCGTCGACTTCCCCGAGCCGTTCTGCCCGAGGATCGCGACGCACTCGCCGCGGCGCATCTCGAACGTCAGTCCGTGCAGCGCGGCGACGCGGCGCCGGCGACCTCGCATGCGAGAGCCGCCGTCACGACGGATGAACTCCTTGCGCAGGTTGTGAACTTGGACAGCCGGAAGGCTGGACACGGTGATACCTCTCGATGGACGCGGATGGGGCTCGCCGCGGCCACGGTGGGCGGGCGAGCGGGGCGCGTATGGGTGATGGGCGGCGGGCGCGGCGGCGCCGGGCGTTCTCGGCGCGACCACCTACGGTACCAGCGTTGCCGCAGGGTTCGCAAATCGCGTCGCGAATGTCACAAGAGCATTGACAGTCCCGCAAACGTGCGGGAACATCGGCCGGTCCATCCAGTCGTCCTGAAAAGGAGTCGCGCATGCAGGGGCAGCAATCGTCCGACAGCGCGGATCTCGCGCAGTTCGGGTACAAGCAGGAGCTGCACCGTACGCTGGGCAGCTTCTCCTCCTTTGCCGCAGGATTCAGCTACATCTCGATCCTCACCGGCATGTTCCAGCTGTTCTACTTCGGGTTCGCGTTCGGCGGCCCGGCATTCTTCTGGACGTGGCCGCTCGTGTTCTTCGGCCAGATGATGGTGTGCCTGTGCTTCGCGGAGCTCGCCGGGAAGTACCCGATCGCCGGATCGGTCTACAACTGGTCGAAGCAGCTGTCCAGCAAGGGCGTCTCCTGGATGGCCGGCTGGATCATGATGACCGCCTCCATCGTGACCGTCGCAGCCGTCGCGCTCGCGTGGCAGATCATCCTGCCGCAGATCTCGAGCAAGTTCCAGATCATCGGCGACGGCACGGGGTCGACGGACTTCGCCAAGAACGCCGTGCTGCTCGGCACCATCCTGATCATCTTCACAACGGCGGTGAACATGATCGGCGTCAACCTGATGGCGAAGATCAACAACGTCGGCGTGGCCGCCGAGTTGATCGGGGCGACGCTGCTGGTCCTCCTGCTGGCCGTGCACATCACCCGCGGGCCGGGTGTCGTGACGAAGACGTACGGCACCGGGACGGGGCACGATTGGGGATATGCGGGTGCCTTCCTCGTGGCGGCTCTGATGTCGGCCTACGTGATGTACGGGTTCGACACGGCGGGGTCGCTTGGTGAAGAGACCAACAACCCGCGCAAGTACGCGCCGCGGTCGCTCGTGCGTGCCCTCGCCGCGGCTGGGACGTTGGGGGCGCTGCTGATCCTGGTCGGCCTGATGGCCGTGGGCAACCCGCACGACCCGCAGATGAGCATCTCCGGTCTGCCGTTCATCGTGAAGGACGTGCTGGGCAGCACGCTTGGCGATCTCTTCCTGTGGGACGTGGTGCTCGCCATCACGGTCTGCTGCCTCGCGGTACATACCGCGACCATCCGGATCGCATTCGCCATGGCCCGGGACAACAACCTGCCCTTCGGCTCCGCCATCGCCCGTGTCCACGGGAAGTCGCGGACGCCGATCGTGCCGGCGATCGTGGTCGGCGCGCTGGCGATTCTGATCCTGGTGATCAACATCAACCAGCCGCAGATCTTCACCGTCATCACCAGCATCGGCATCATCATGGTCTACCTCGCCTACCTGCTGGTGACTGTCCCGATGCTCCAGCAGCGACTTCGGGGCGAGTGGCAGCCGGCTGCGGAGTACTTCTCACTCGGCCAGTGGGGGCTGCTCGTCAACACCCTCGCGGTCGCCTACGGCGCCGGCATGGCGTTCAACCTGGCGTGGCCGCGCGATTCGATCTACAACTTCGCACCGCCCCACCACTGGTACCTCCAGTACGGCGCGTACCTCTACATCGGCGTGATCGCGGGCCTCGGGGGCCTGTACTACTACACCGTGCAGCGGCACAAGACCGGAATCCTGCCCGAGCACGCCGCGGAGCCGGGGCTGCCCGCACCGGTACACGGCGGCCCGTAGCAGCAGTCAGCATCCGCCGGCGGGGCTCCGTGCCCCGCCGGCGGAGCGCGCCATGGATTCGCCCCAGGATCTCGGCAAGCTCGCGAGGCGCGATGTCGCGGTATTCGTCGCCGGCACGCTCGTTGCGGCGGCTGCCATCGCGGTGTTCGCGCTCTCGCGGGGCGGGCTTGGTGCATCCCAGCACGCTGGGGCGCTCGCCGTCGTGCTGGCTGCGCTCCCGCTCTCGCTCGCATGCATCGCCTGGTGGTCGGCTGGGCCCGCGAAGCTGCTGCGCTCGCGGCTGCTCGTGGTGGTGCCGGTCTTCCTGATCGCCGGTCCCGCGGTGGGAGGGCTGCTGGTGCTCGGAGCGACGGTCGCAGGCGCCTGCTTCGTCGCCGGCGGCACGGTCGTCGTGGGGCTTTGCTTCGGCGTCCTGCTCTCCCGCACCCGCGCCTAGCGGTTCCGCCTATCCTTCCCGCTCGATGAGCACCACCTACATCTACTCGATGCAGCGCGTGAACAAGTTCCAGGGTGCGGACAAGCAGGTGCTGTCCGACATCTCGCTGTCCTTCCTGCCCGGCGCGAAGATCGGCGTGCTGGGTCCCAACGGTGCGGGCAAGTCCACGCTTCTGCGCATCATGGCGGGGCTGGACGAGCCGTCCAGCGGGCGGGCGGAGATCGCCCCGGGCGCCTCGGTCGGGCTGCTCTCCCAGGAGCCGGAGCTCGACCCGGCCAAGGACGTCCGCGGCAACGTCGAGGACGGCGTCGGCGAGAAGCGTGACCTGCTCAATCGGTTCAACGAGCTGTCCGCGCGCTTCGCCGAGCCGATGTCAGACGAGGAGATGGCCACGCTGCTCGAGGAGCAGGGCGAGGTGCAGGACCGCATCGACCGGCTCGGCGCCTGGGACCTCGAGCGCGATCTCGACGTCGCGATGGACGCGCTTCGCTGCCCGCCGCCGGAGGCGGACGTCACGACGCTCTCGGGCGGGGAGCGCCGCCGGGTGGCGCTGTGCCGGCTCCTGCTCTCGTCCCCAGACCTGCTCCTGCTCGACGAGCCCACCAACCACCTCGACGCCGAGTCGGTCGCGTGGCTCGAGCAGTTCCTCGAGCGCTTCCACGGCACGGTGCTCGCCGTCACCCACGACCGCTACTTCCTCGACAACGTCGCCGGCTGGATCCTCGAGCTCGACCGCGGCCGGGGCATCCCGTTCCAGGGCAACTACTCATCCTGGCTCGAGCAGAAGGAGGCCCGGCTCGGGGTGGAGGAGAAGCAGGCGTCGGCTCGCCGGCGCACGCTCCAGCGCGAGCTGGAGTGGGTGCGGATGGCGCCGCGCGCACGGCATGCCAAGTCCAAGGCGCGGCTTGCCGCCTACGAGCAGCTGCTCGCCGAGGAGGACAGCGTCAGGCTGGACAACGTCGAGATCCACATTCCGGCCGGCGAGCGCCTGGGCGACAAGGTGGTCGAGGCGCGTGGCCTGACGAAGGGCTTCGGCGACCGGCTGCTGATCGAGGACCTCAGCTTCTCGCTCCCGCCGGGCGGCATCGTCGGCGTGATCGGGCCCAACGGCGCCGGCAAGACCACCCTGTTTCGGATGATCGTCGGGGATGAGCAGCCGGACGCCGGCTCGCTCGAGATCGGCGAGTCGGTGCAGATCGCCTACGTCGACCAGGCGCGCGCGGACCTGGATCCCTCGCGCACGGTGTGGCAGGAGATCTCGGGCGGCAAGGACACGATCACGCTGGGCAAGCGTGAGGTGAACTCGCGCGCGTACGTCTCGTCGTTCAACTTCCGCGGCGGCGACCAGCAGAAGCGGGTCGGAGACCTCTCCGGCGGGGAGCGCAACCGGCTGCATCTCGCCAAGCTGCTGCGAAGCGGCGGCAACCTGCTGCTGCTGGACGAGCCGACCAACGACCTCGACGTCGACACCCTGCGGGCCCTCGAGGTCGCGCTCACCGATTTCGCCGGCTGCGCCGTGGTGATCTCACACGACCGCTGGTTCCTCGACCGCGTCGCGACCCACATCCTCGCGTTCGAGGGCGACTCCCAGGTGGTCTGGTTCGAGGGCGCCTACGACGAGTACGAGGAGAACCGGCGCGCGCGGCTCGGCGACGAGGCGGCCCAGCCGCACCGGATCAAGTACAAGCCGCTGGTCCGCGCTTAACGGCGGCCGGCGCGGGTGGCCGGCGGGGAGACCTGTTCGAGCACGGCGGTATCGACGTCGTAGATCCACCCGGACACCGGAATCTGCGGGTCGACCAGCGGCGAGGCGAGGATGCGCTCGACGTCCTCGACCACGCTCCCGCGGAGGTCGGCGAACGGCAGGAAGTCGATGTGCGACGCATCGGCGCCCGTCTCGGCCCGCAACCGGGCACGGAGCTCGTCGTTGGTGAACCGCACCAGTCCGCAGTCGGTGTGGTGCACGACCGCGAACTCGGCGGTGCCCAGCAGCCGGGACGAGATGATCAGCGACCGGATCGCGTCGTCGGACGCCCGGCCGCCGGCGTTGCGGATCATGTGGGCGTCGCCGATGTCGAGTCCAAGGGCCTCCTCGAGGTGAATGCGCGAGTCCATGCACGTCAGGATGGCGACCCTGCGCGCGGGCGCCGCCGGCCGCCCACCGCCGCGGAACGCGGCGGCGTACCGCCGGTTCGCCTCCAGCATCGCCTCGAGCTCGGACCTCTCGCTCACCGCGAGGGACGGTACCCCTGCGTCAGGACGCGATGCGGCGGATCGCGTGCACCCGGTTCGTCGCGTCGAGCGCGGCGACCTTGTAGGACTCAGCCAGCGTCGGATAGTTGAAGACGGCGTCGACGAGGTGGTCGACGGTGCCGCCTGTGGTCATCAGCATCTGGCCGATGTGCACGAGCTCCGTCGCGCCGGTTCCGAACACGTGCACGCCGAGCAGGGTGTCGTCGTCCGACGAGACCAGCAGCTTGAGCATGCCGTGCGAATCGCCGAGGATCTGACCGCGCGCAAGCTCGCGGTAGCGTGAGATGCCGACCTCGTAGGGGATCGACGCGGCCGTCAGCTCCTCCTCGGTGCGGCCCACGTAGCTGATCTCGGGGATCGTGTAGATGCCGATCGGCATGGGGCCGCTCATGGTCTGGACGGCGAGGCCGAACGCGTCGGCGGCGGCCAGCCGGCCCTGCTCCATCGAGCTGGCGGCGAGGCTGGGGAACCCGATCACGTCGCCGGCGGCGTAGATGTGGCGCACCTTCGTGCGGTAGCGGCCGTTCACCTCGATCCGGCCGCGATCGTCGGCGGTCAGCCCCGCGCGCTCGAGGTCGAGCGCGTCCGTCGCACCCTGCCGGCCGGCCGAGTAGAGCACGGCGTCGGCGGGGATCCGCTTGCCGCTTGCCAGGCGGGTGATCGCGCCGGTCTGGTGCTTCTCGACGGCCGTGACCGTCTCGGCGAACCGGAAGACGACGCCCAGGTCGCGGAGGTGGTACTGGAGTGCCTCGACGATCTGCGAGTCGAGGAACTCGAGCAGCGAGGTGCGCCGTTCGACGACAGTGACGCGCGTGCCGAGCGCCGCGAACATGGAGGCGTACTCGATGCCGATGACGCCCGCTCCCACGACGACGAGCGACGACGGGATCCAGTCGAGGCCGAGGATGTCGTCGGAGTCGAGGATCGTGCGCCCGTCGAATTCGACGCTCGCGGGGCGCGCGGGGCGCGTGCCCACGGCGATCATGACCTTCGAGGCCGTGATCGTCCGCTCCTCGCCGTTCTCACCGTGCACCGTGACCGCGTGCGGCCCGGCGAACCGCGCATCACCGTTGATCAGTGCGATCCTGTTTCGGCCGAGCTGGTTGCGGATCACGTCCACCTCGCGGTTGATCACGTGCTCCATGCGCCAGAACAGGTCGGCGCTGGTGATGTCCTGCTTCACCCGGTAGCTCTGCCCGTAGATGCCGCGCTGGCTCATGCCGGTCAAGTAGATGACCGCCTCACGGAGCGTCTTGGAAGGGATCGTGCCGGTGTGGATGCTGACGCCGCCGATCATGTGGCCGCGGTCGATGACGGCGACACGGCGGCCGAGCTTGGAGGCCTGGATTGCGGCCTTCTGCCCGGCGGGGCCCGATCCGATCACGAGGAAGTCGTAGTCGTGGCTCACGGACGCGTTATCGGCGGCGCGGCGGAGCGGTTCAGTCGGCGCACGGCGCGCACCCGGCGGCGCACGCCCCTGCTAGCCTCGGCGCGTGAACGACCCGGCGGTGATGCCGCGCGATCGCGAGGTGCTGGCCCTGGCGTTGCCGGCGCTCGGCGCGCTGATCGCAGAGCCGCTGTACGTGCTCGGCGACACGGCCATCGTCGGCCACCTGGGCACGGTGCCGCTGGCCGGCCTGGCGGTAGCCGGCCTGCTGCTCTCGGAGATCCTCGGCTTCACCACGTTCCTCGAATATGGGACGACCTCCCGCGCTGCGCGCCTCTACGGCGCCGGCCGGCATGCGGATGCGCTCGACGTGGGGGTGCAGGCGACCTGGCTCGCGATCGGCATGGGCATCGCGGTGACGATCGGCATCGAGCTGCTCGCCGCTCCCGCCGTCCACCTGATCGCCGGCGGCTCGACGCCCGCCGCCGGGGAGGGGCTCAACTGGATCCGCATCGCCGCGCTCGGCTCGCCGTTCGTGCTGGTGACGGCGGCGGCGCAGGGCTGGCTGCGGGGGTTCCAGGACACGCGCACGCCGCTCTACGTCCTGGCGGCGTCGAACGTGGCCAGCATCGTCCTGTGCTTCGTGCTGATCCGGGGGCTCGGCTTCGGCATCGAGGGCTCGGCGATCGCCAACGTCGTCGCGCAGACCGGGTCCGGGCTGCTGTTCCTGGGGCTGCTCGTGCGCCGCGCGGATTCGCTGGCCCCGTCCTGGACGCGGATCCGCCGGCAGATGAGCGCGGCCCGCGACCTGTCGGTGCGGACGCTCGCGTTCTTCGCGGCGTTCACCGTCGCGGCGGCAGTGGCCGCCCGCATGGGCGATGCGCAGCTGGCCGCCCACCAGATCGGGACGCAGATCTGGGCGTTCTGCGCGCTGTTTCTCGACTCGACCGCCATCGCCGCGCAGGCGCTGATTGGCCGGCTGCTCGGGGCCGACGCGGTCGACGTTGCCTCCGCGCTGGCGCGGCGGCTGCTGCTCGCCGGGCTCGGGTTGGGGCTCGCATTCGCGCTCGTCCTCGGTGGCGGGCACCACCTGATCCCGGCCGGCTTCACCGGCGATGCGGCCGTGCGCGACCAGGCCTCGAAGCTGTGGCCGATGCTGGTGCTGATGATGCCGGTGAACGGCGTGCTGTTCGCGCTGGACGGAGTTCTGCTCGGCGCCGGCGACCTCCGCTTCATGCGGAACGTGACGGTGCTGGCGGCGATCGCCGGCTATCTGCCGGTGTCGCTCGCCACCGCGCACTACGGATGGGGCCTGACGGGGCTATGGCTCGGGCTGTCCGCGTTCATCTGGGTGCGGTTCGCGGTCGGCATGGCCCGCTGGGCCAGCCGGCGGTGGCTGGTGGGCGGCGCGGCGATCGCCGACGAGGCGATCGAGCCGCTGTGACATTGCCGCGAGCGCTCCGTCACCACCCGTGATGCCCGATGTGCAATGGCGCCGCCACGATCCGCAACGGTGCTGACACGAACCGCAGCCGCCGCCCGGCGGTCAGGCGGTGCGCTCGCGCACCAGATCGGCGGCCTTCTCGCCGATCATGTACGTGCCCACCATCGGGTTCACCGTCGGCATGGTGGGGAAGATCGACCCGTCCGCGATGCTGAGGCCCTCGATCCCGCGCACGCGAAGCTGGGGATCGACCACGGCCAGCTCGTCCGACTGCGCTCCCATCCGGCAGGTGCCGCTCGGGTGGTACACGGTGTGGTGCACCGCCCGTCCGTACGTGGACAGGTCGGCGTCGCTCGAGATCTCCGGGCCGGGGGCGACCTCACGCTTGATCCAGCTCTTGAACGGCTCGGTGGCCGCGACCTCGCGCGCGATCTTGAGGCCGTCGACGATCGTCTGCTCGTCGTATCCGTCCGGGTCGGTGAAGTACTTGAAGTCCAGCGCGGGCTTGACGTCGTGCTTGTGGCTCAGCAGCCACAGCCGCCCGACCGAGCGCGACCGGGGGATGTTCGGCGTCATGCAGATCACGTCGTCGGGCACCGGGTAGCCGAGCCGCTCCGTGTTGAACGTGAACGGCAGCTGGTAGGTGTGGTACATCAGGTCGGGCCGGTCGTCGTTCCCGAGCCGGTTGACGAACAGCGCGCAGTCGGCGTCCATCACGCCCTGCGGCGGCAGCGGCCGGTTCAGCTCCCAGATGATGATCGACTCGGGGTGGTCGATCAGGTTCTCGCCCACGCCGGGGAGGTCGTGCTGCACGCTGATTCCCAGCGCGCGCAGGTCGTCGGCCCGTCCGATGCCTGAGAGCAGCAGCAGCCGCGGCGTGTCGATCGACCCGCCGCAGACGATGATCTCGCGCTCGGCACGCACGTCTCCGGCATCCGTCGTCACCGACACCGCGCGGCCGTTCTCGAGGTTCACGCGGCGCACCCACGTCTCGGTGCGGATCTCGAGGTTCGTCCGGGTATCCATGATCGGATGGAGGTACGCGACGCTCGAGGACGACCGGACGCCCGTCGCCGGGTCGTAGCCGACGTCGAGGAAGCCGACGCCGTCACGGAACGGCGCCGCGTTCCAGTCGGGATTGGCCTGGACGCCGGCCGCCTGCGCCGCCGACGGGATCCAGTCCTCGAGCAGCGGGTTGCGATCCTTTTCGGCGACGATCTGGTGCTTGGTCAGGAGGCGGTCGTAGTACTGCTCCATCGACTCCGGCTCCCAGCCCTCGGCGCCGCGGTCGACCCAGTCCTGCCAGTCACCCGGCATCGGCTTGAAGAAGATCTGGGTGTTGTGCGAGGAGCACCCGCCCAGCACCGCGGCTCGCGAATGCAGGATGTGGGCGTTGCCGCGCGGCTGCAGCGTCGTCGTGTACCCGAGATCGAGCGGTCCCTCGAGCAGCGACAGCCATTGCCGCAGCTGCAGGACGTCCTCGCGGCCGACGTCGCTGGGGCCGGCCTCGAACAGGCAGACCCGCACGTCGGGGTCCTCCGAGAGCCGGGCGGCGACGATCGCTCCAGCGGTGCCGCCGCCAATCACCAGGAAATCGAAGGAATCGGCGTTGGCGCTCACGGCCTGCGATCATACAGATGTCGACCACCCTTTCGGGGTACGACGCCGGCCGGGTTGTATGCGACCCTATAACGGCAGTAGGGAGAAGGGGTCTTTTCGCCAGGTGTCACCAGAGCCGTCACAGGAACGCTCGACCGTGCTCACGCGGTCCCGCGGGATGGGAGCATCGGCCCTTCTCGGCGTCGCGCTGCTCCTGAGCTACGGGGCGATCGCGGCGGTCGCCCTGAACGCGGTCAGCGTCGCCGGCGTGCTCCGCTTCCCGGGCCGGGCCGTCGATGCGGTGATCCAGGTGGACGCGGCGCCGGTCACGAGCCAGCAGTACGCCGGGCGCTCGGGCGGAAGCGCGACCGGAACCCGGGGCGCCGCACCCGCAGCACGCTCCGCATCGGTGGGCGGAGGCTCCGCGGGAGGGTCGCTCGGCGGATCGCCGCCACCCCCTCCGAGCCCGCTGACGTCCGGTGGGGCGGGGCAGAGCAGCGGCTCATCCGGCGGCGGGAGCGCCGGTGGCGGATCCGGCAACGGCAATGGCAACTCTGACAACGGCGGCGGTGGCTCAGGCACCGGGAACGGCGGCCAGGGCAGCGGCGGGCATGGCCCCGGCTCCGGCGGCGGATCCGGCAGCGGCTCGGGGGAGCCCCCTCACCGGCCCCATGGACACCACGACAATCGCTGCACCTCGCACGCGACCGACCACGACCGCCGCTGCACCTCGCACGCCGGCGACGGGGGATCGGGCGCCGGCTCGCGCAACGGCGACCACACGGCGGGTCGTTCCACGCACGGCCACCAGGGGCACGCGGGCCGGCCGCGCCACGTCCGGCACTCGCATCCGTCCCATGCGTCGAGCGGCGGTGGAGGCGGCTCGCCGCCCCGCCACGGGCGCGAATCGCACGGCCGCTCCTCACATGGCGGCGGTCAGGAGGCGCACGTCGGCAAGCGGCACGGCCGGCACGGATCGCCGTCGGGCTAGATCGCCTCGACGCGCTCGACGTACCAGACCACCCACGCGCCCTCGGTCTTCTCGGCCTGCACGACGCGCGCACCGGGCGGGAAGGGGACCTCGCAGAACTCGCGTGAGAGGCCGCGCACTCCGGCGATCTCCTCGCGGTTCACCATCATGAACGGGATCACGATGCGGGAGAGCACCGCAACGTCGACGCCCTCGAACTTGCTGCGCATGTCGTCCATCATGCTGCGTGGTTCGCCGCGGTCGCGCACTCTCCTCGCCGGGCGGCGCGGTGGCGCATCAATCGGGCACCGGGTGGGTATGGCAGCGGGCATGGAGCGGTGGTACATCCCGTCCGTCGAGGCGTCCGGCCAGCGCGAGCCTCGTGTCCTCTTCTCTGCGCCGGAGTGCCGTGCCGTGATACTCGAGCTGAAGGAGGGGGATCAGCTGGGGGATCACAGCGTTCGCGAGCGAGCGGTGCTCGAGGTGGTATCCGGCGAGGTGACGGTGTCGGCGGGTGGCGAGGAGGCCGCCTGCGCGCAGGGGACGCTGGTGACGTTTGCCCCCGGAGAACGGCACGCCGTCCGCGCCACCGGCGGCTCCGCCCGGCTGCTCATGCTGCTCGCCCCCTGGCCGGGCCAGGGACACTATCCTGCCGGGTCCGACGCAGACGCCGCGCACCGTCCGTCGCGCGCGAGCGTCGACCCGATCTCCTGAGCGCGGCCGCTTCCCGCTAGCCTGCGGAACGTGGATTCCGCGCGCCCGGTCACACGTCGCGGCTTCCTCGCAGGTCTCGCCGGCACCGCGGCGCTCGCCGCCGGCTGCTCGTCGTCCGCAGGGGGGTCGCGATCCGCTGCCTCGTCAGCGCCGCCAACGGTGCCGGCAGTGCATTGCCCGGAGGGCACCGGCGATGCACTGTGGGCGGTTGCGGCGCTTCGAGGTCTCGTCTACGGGTCGTCGACGGCGACCTGGCAGATCTCGGACCGCTCCTACCGCCGGCTCTTCGCGCGCGAAGCGGGAATGCTCTTCACCGAGGACGACATGCTCTGGTACCGACTGCGGCCGCACCCCGGCTCGAAGCTCGACTTCAGCTACGCCGACCGCATCGTCGACTTCGCCGAGCGGGAGGGCATGCTGGTGTTCGGGGCACATCTGGTGTGGGACGAGGGGTACGGCGACGGATGGGACCAGGGGGATCTCTACGGTATGGACGCCGATCAGGCGGGCTCGCTCCTCTACGGCACGATCGCGAGCCTTGTCGGCCGCTTCCGCGGACGCGTGCGCGCGTGGAGCGTCGCGAACGAGGTGCTCGACGGGTCGGGGCTTCGCAGCGACGTGCCGTGGTACCAGACGATCGGTTCCGACTACGTCGCCCGCGCCTTCCACGAGGCGCACCGCGCCGACCCCGGGGCGGTGCTCGTGCTCAACGACTTCGGCTTCGAGGTCGACGACGACTTCGCGCTGGCCGCCGACAAGCGCCGCGCCGCCCTCGAGCTGATCGATGCGTTCCGTCACGAGCGCGTCCCGATCCACGCGCTCGGCGTGCAGGCGCATCTGAACGCGAAGACGTTCTACGGATTCGATCCCGCGGCGTACCGCCGCTTCCTGTCGCAGGTGGCCGCCCGCGGGCTGCAGATCATCGTCACCGAGCTCGACGTCATGGACGACGGCCTGCCGGCCGACCCTGCGCAGCGCGACAGCGCCGTTGCCGACGTCTACGCCCGCTACCTGCACGCCGTGCTGGCCGAGCCGGCCGTGCGGGCGGTCATGACGTTCGGCCTGTCCGACCGCTACACCTGGCTGCAGGAGGACTACCCGCGGAGCGACCGGGCCGCTCGCCGGCCGCTGCCGTTCGGCGACGACCTCCGGCCCAAGCCGGCATACGACGCGGTGCACGCCATGCTCGCCGGTGCGCCCCGCCGAGCGCTCGCGTGGCGGCCGCCGAGGTGCGCCTGACGTCCAATGCGGCGCACATCTTCGCTGGCGCAGCGGCGCGGAGGCGGCACACTGTACGCAGACACCACCAAGGAGCGTCCGTTGAGCACCGAGATCACCAGGAGCGACCAGGAGTGGCGCGAGCTGCTCACCCCCGAGCAGTACCACGTCCTCCGAGAGAAGGGCACGGAGCGTCCCTTCACCGGCACGTACGTCGACGTGAAGCAGGACGGGGTCTACCGCTGCGCCGCCTGCGGCGCGGAGCTGTTCGACGCCGGCGCCAAGTTCGACTCGGGGACCGGCTGGCCGAGCTTCTGCGAACCGGCGAACCGCCAGAACGTGACGCTGTCCACCGACGCGAGCCACGGCATGGTCCGCACCGAGGTCAGCTGCGCCGCCTGCGGCGGCCACCTCGGCCACGTGTTCGACGACGGGCCGCCGTCGACCGGCAAGCGCTTCTGCATCAACTCTGTCGCGCTCGACCTGGAGCCGCGGTAGTGCCGGCAGGAACCTGCCCGCTCCCGGCGAACAGCTGACTCCCATGAGCCCGTTTGCAACACACATCCCCGCACTGACACGGCAGGAACGGCTGTGGCTGCGGTATCTGATCGCCGATCTCGAGGGCGACACGGAGCGCATGCGCCGGGTCGGTCACGTGCTCGACGGCCTCCGCGCCGGCACCTGACCCGCCGGGACGGCCGACAGCTCGTCTCCGTCCGCCAGGGGGAATCCCAGGTCGTCGCCGAGGCGCGCGCCGCCGAGCGCCAGCGCTGAACCGGGCGCGAGCTGCACCCGGTGCAGCAGGCGGCCGAGCGTGGCGGCCCGGTAGACGGTGCCGTCGACGCGCACCGCCGGCTCGGGTTCCCGCAGCGCCTCCTCGTAGTCCCGCCGTGAGTTGACGTTGCGCAGCGACTCCGGGTGGGGGAGCCCTTCGGCGGCGAGCACGGCGGTGTCCGCATGCTCGGGCAGTGCGGTCGCCCGGCGCTCCCCGCCGGCAAGCAGGCGATCGACCAGCGGGAGCGCCGACGCGCCATAGGCGCCGGCGAGCGGGTGCAGCCTGCCGGCGAGCTCAGGCACGGCCGCCCCGGAGCCCCCCAGCGCATCGGCCACGGCGAGCACGAACGCGGGGTGGAGGAACGGCAGATCGGTCGCGGCGACGAAGATCGCGGCGCACCGGCCGTCGAGCGTCCGCAGTCCTGCGGCAATCCCCTCCAGCGGTCCGCGGCCGGGCGTTTCGTCGACGGCCAGGAGGACGCCCGGCATCGGCGGCAGCTCCTGCCCCGGCGCGCCGACCACCACCACCGTCCCCGCGACCCGGCCGAGCAGGCCGGCGACGCGGCGAACCAGGGGCGCGCCATGCCAGTCGAGCGTCGCCTTGGCGGCGCCCATCCGGCGCGAGCCGCCGCCGGCGAGCACGACGCCTCCCAGATCAGACCGTGGCGGCCCCACCCGACTCCCCGGCCCGTGCACGGCGCCGCAGCACCCGCTCGTCGCCCACCCGCCGCGTGACGCCGTGCGCGTCCAGCGCCTCCAGCAGTGCCTGGGCGTACTTGCGCGAGCACCCCAGCCGGTCCCGCAGCTGCGCGAGCGTCACCGCGCCCCTCTCGGTCGCGATCTCGACGGCCGCGGCCCGCGCCTGGTCGAACGCGGCCGACGTGAAGGCGAGGTCGCGGCCCGCGCGGACGATACGGCCGGCATCCGCGAGGTAGGCCGCCGGCGCCTGGTCGCCCGCGGCCAGCGCGGGTGGTGCGAACGGCGGCGACTCGGCCAGCCGCCGCTCGAGCTCGTCGGCTCCCTCGCTCGAGAGCACGCGGGCCGGGGCAGGTGCGGGCGCCTCGTGAACCGGACGCGGCCGGCCGCTGCGCGTCGGTGACGCGTCGGTCACGGTTCCCCCGGCGATCGTGGTCTGGGGCGCGGTCAGGCGCAGGATCACGCGGTCTCCGGCGCGGGCCGCCAGCGGCCGGGCCAGCCGCAGCTGTGCCTTCCCCGCACCCCCGGGCGCGAGCTCCTCGCCGTCGCGAACGGCCACCTTGGCCGGCGTCTCGGACGTGGCGATGTGCACGGTCACCCGTTCCGACCGGCGAAGCGCGTGGGGCGCGTCGGCAAGCACCATGAGGTCGCAGTCCAGCCGGTACGTCGTCCCGATGCTTCCCGGAGCCGCGAGCGTGGCTCCCCGTCCGATGTCGCGGCGCTCCGCCCCGACCAGGGCGAGTGCGACGCGCTGCCCAGCACCCGCCTGATCGACCGGGCGGTCGTGGACCTGGATGCTGCGGACGCGAACCTCGCGCCCGCCCGGCTGGATCTCGAGACGGTCGTTCGGCCGCACCGTGCCCGACCATAGAGTGCCGGTGGCCACGGTTCCGATCCCGCGCAGGGTGAACACGCGGTCGACGGGCAGCCGCACCGCACCGTCGGGCCGGCGGTGCTCCGCTCCCGCGGCCGCCTCGTCCAGCAGCCGTCGCAGCTCGTCCATTCCCGCGCCCGTGCGCGAGGAGACGGCCACCCACGGCACGCCCGGAAGCAGGTCCTCGGCCTCGAGGCCGACGACCTCCGCCGTGTCCTCGTCCACGAGGTCGCGCTTGGTCAGGGCGATCACGCCGCGCTCGAGCCCGAGCATCCGCAGGATGGCGACGTGCTCGCGCGTCTGCGGCATGACGCCGTCGTCGCACGCGATCACGAGGAGGAAGAGGTCGATGCCGGTGGCGCCGGCCACCATCGTGCGGACGAACCGTTCGTGGCCGGGGACGTCGACGACCGAGAGCCGTCTGCCGGACGGCAGCTCCAGCGGCGCATAGCCGAGCTCGATGGAGATTCCGCGAGCCTTCTCCTGCGGCAGCCGATCGGTGTCCACGCCGGTGAGCGCGGCGATCAAGGCGGTCTTGCCGTGATCGATGTGCCCGGCCGTCCCGAGCGTCAGCGGGGCGTCGCTCACGGGGGGGCCGCGATACGGTCGACCTGGCCGTCGGTGAGCGTCCGGCAGTCGAGCAGCACGCGTCCCTCCTGCACCCGCGCGATGACCGGCGGGTCGGCCTTCCGGAAGCGTGCGGCGAGATCGTCACCGCCGGGCAGGGCGCACGCGAAGCTGGGGATCTCGAGCAGCGGCAGGGCGCCGCCGCCCACCCGGGCCGTCGTCGGGACGACCTCTCCCCCCAGCCGCTCGGCCAGCCGCGCCGCGCGCTCACGGACGCGGTCCGCCGGCTCGCCCGCCATCCGCAGCACCGGCAGCTGCGCCGTCGCCGCCGCCGGGTTGCGGTACAGCTCGAGGGTCGCCTCCAGCGCGGCGAGTGAGAGCTTGTCGATCCGCATCGCCCGCGCGAGCGGGTGCCGCTTGACGCGCTCCACCACGTCGGCGCGCCCTACGACGATGCCGGCCTGCGGCCCGCCGAGCAGCTTGTCCCCGGAGAAGCAGACGAGATCGGCGCCGGCCGCGAGCGCGGCGGCGGCGGTCGGCTCGTCGTGAAGTGGGACGAGCGCGCCCGAGCCGAGGTCGTCGACGAGCGGCACGCTCGCGCGGCGCGCGACGGCGACAAGCTCCTTCAGCGTGGGCCGCTCGGCGAAGCCGACGACGCGGAAGTTCGACTGGTGCACGCGCAGGATGAGCGCGGCGCCCGGACGGTCGTAGTCCGCCGCGCGCGTGCGGTTCGTCGTGCCGACCTCGACGAGGCGCGCGCCGGAGCGTTCGAGCACGTCCGGGATCCGGAAGCCGTCGCCGATCTCGATCAGCTCGCCGCGCGACACGAGCACGTCGCCGCCTTCCGCGAGTGCGGCGAGCGCGAGCAGCATCGCGGCCGCGTTGTTGTTGACGACGATCGCCGCCTCCGCGCCGGTCAGGCGCCGGAGGATCCGCGCCGCATGGTCCTGCCGCGAGCCGCGGACGCCGGCGCCGAGGTCGAGCTCGAGGTTCGAGTAGCCGCGGCTGATCGCCGCCGCGTGGCGAATCGCCGCCTCGGGCAGCGGCGCGCGGCCCAGGTTCGTGTGGACGACGACGCCGGTCGCGTTCAGC
>DASWRM010000075.1 GCA_036403155.1 Gaiellales bacterium
GCCGTCCCGCCGATGAGGACGTTGAAACCTGGATCGCGAGGCCGCCCCATCGAAACGCCCACACACGCTTCGGAGCTGTCACCCGATCGGCCGCTCAGCGATGCGCGGGCCGACGCGCTCGGCCATGCCAATTTTGCGGCACATCTCGCCTCGGTGATCACGGCGCTCGCGCCGAAGGAGGGCCTCGTGATCGGCCTCTACGGCGACGCCGGGTCCGGTCGCACCACCGCCCTCAACCTGACCCGCCTGGCGCTGCGCGAGCACGCCGGCTCCAAGCTGACGGTGGTCGACTGGAACCCGTGGCTGCTGAGCGGCGGCGACGACCTCGAGCAGCGCTTCGTCCACCTGCTGGCAAACGCCGCGCTCTCGTCGGGCAGCGAGCAGCCGCCCGACCCCAGCCAGACCGCCGCGCTGCGCGCGCGGGTCGCCTCCGCGCTCGGGTCAGGCGACAAGCGCGTCGTCGTGCTGGTCGATGACGTCGACCGCCTTGCCGGCGACCGTCGCGAGGAGTTCTTCCGGCTGCTCGCGTCGGTGGCCGCCGTGCCCAACCTCGTCTTCCTGCTCGCGCTCGAGCGGGGGGTCGCCGACGCGGCCGCGCTCCAGAAGGCCGTCCAGCTCGAGATCGACCTGCCGCTGCCCGATCGCTCGTCGCTGCAGCAGCTATTCATCGACCGTATGGAGCCGATGCTGGCCGGCGCGCGCGAGGGCGGGCTCGTCCACGCGGAGTACTGGATCGACATCTGTGCGAACGGCATCGACCCGTTCCTGCGCACGCCGCGCGACGTTGTCCGACTGGTGAACGCAGTCACGGCGACGTACACCGCAGTCCAGGGTGAGGTCAACCCGATCGACTTCACCGCACTCGAGACGCTGCGCCTCTTCTCACCCGTCGCCTACGACGCGGTGCGGCGGCGCCCGGACGGCTTCCTGCTCCCGCCCAGCGCGCGGCGCGACGAGGATGGGTCGCTCGCTGCCACCAAGCGCTACCACGAGCGCTGGATGGACCAGCTCGACGACGACGAGCAGAACCGGGCGACGAGCCTGCTGCTCCGCCTGTTTCCGCGGCTGGGCGACGTGCTCGGCGCCCGCGTGCTGGCGACCATGCCGGAGGAGTCGTGGCGGCCGCTGCTGCTCGTGGCCAGCGAGGACGTGTTCCCGGTGTACTTCCAGCTCGCGATCCCGAGCGGCGGCATCTCGAACGCCGACCTGCAGTCGAAGCTCGAGAGCTTCGGCGACACGAACCAGTTCGCGGCGACGCTGCTCGAGCTCGCGCGCGACTCGAGCCCGGATGCCTCCCAGCGGCTCGAGGCGTTCCTGGGCCGGCTCGAGAACCACATCGGCGAGAGCGGGTCGCGCGAGGAGCTCGAGGCATCGATGCGGGCCCTCTTCCAGGCGGCCGACGATCTCCTGCGGCGCGAGGAGAGTGGCCGCGGCGACATCGACATCGTCCAGAGCCTGCGGCGCATCGTGCGGCGGCTGCTGGTCGTGGTCGAGGGCGACGAGCGCGTCAAGCTGCTCGAGGAGGGATTCGGCACCGGGGCGTCGATCGCGACGATCACCGACATCGTGATCATGCTCGGACAGCAGCACGGCAAGTACGGCGGCGAGTGGAAGGAGGGCGCCGAGACGCTCGTCACCCTGTCCCAGCTCGCGCAGATCGAGAACATGGCGCTGACCGCGGTGCGCGACGCTGCCGAGGACGGCAGCCTGCTCGGCGCGCCGAAGATGGTCGACGCGATCGGCTGCTGGGCGACCTGGAACCGCGGCGAGTGCCGGGCGTGGGTCGGCCGGGTGATCGGCGACGACGAGGGGCTGGTCGCGTTCCTGCAGCCGTTCATGCGGTCGGCCGGCCAGCCGAGCGCGAGCGCACGCGGGCCGCGGGTGGAGAACCGGCTGGATCACCGGCGGCTGCGGCCGTTCCTGGAGCCGGGCGGGATCGTCGAGCGGGTGCGCGACCTGGCGGAGCGGCCGGAGCGAAGCGAGCAGGAGCGGCAGCTGATGCGGCGCTTCGTGCTGGATCACGAGCTGCTGCAGCAGGCCACGAGTGCCGAGTACGCCGAGGGCGAGCAGAGCACGCAGAGCGACAGCTACGCCGCGTAGGCGCTGCCCTCAGGCAGCCCCTGGTTCCCGAGGCCTCTCCCCTACACTCTCCTCCCGATGCGCGTGCTCGTGCTCGACCACACCTACCCGCTCGACGACGTCCGCGCCGTCCTGCCGGACGCCGAGTTCGCGACGGTGGCCGATGGCGGTCCCGGCGTCGCCGGTCTGCTCGTCTCGCCGGACGCCCCGGTTGGCGCCGGGGACATCGCCCGCATGCCCGACCTGCGGGTGATCGCCACGGCCAGCACCGGCACCGACCACATCGACCTCGACGCCGCGGCGGAGCGAGGCATTGCCGTCCACCACGTCGCCGGCTACTGCACCGAGGAGGTCGCCGACCACGCGCTGGCCCTGCTCGTGGCCGGCCGGCGCGGGCTGATCCAGCAGGATCGCTCGGTGCAGGCGGGTGAGTGGGACTACCTGGCCGCCGGGATGCCGCACCGGCTCGCGGGCACGCTGGTCGCGGTGATCGGCTGGGGGCGCATCGGCCGGCGCTTCGGCGAGAAGGCCGCGGCGCTCGAGATGCACGTGCGCTGGTGGGATCCGCTGGTCGAGGGCGGCGAGCCGGATCTCGAGGACCTGCTGCGCTGGGCCGACGCGATCTCGCTGCACGCGCCGCTCACGCCCCAGACCGAGGGGATGATCGACGCGCGGCGCCTCGACATGATGCGGCCCGGGACGATCCTCATCAACACGGCGCGGGGCGCGCTGGTCGACCGGCAGGCGCTGCTCGAGGCCGGCCACGTCCGAGCGATGTTCGACAACGTCTGGGAGCGCCCGCCGGCCGGCGACCTGGTCGGGATTCACCATCTGGTGATCACGCCGTACGTCGCGTGGCTCTCCCCTGAGACCGAACTTCTGCCCTACACGCTCGCGGCCCGCGCGGCCGCCGAGGCACTCGGCTTGTCAGGCGCGGTATCCTGACAGCACGCGGTGGCCGTAGCTCAGCTGGTGGTAGCCCCTGGTTGTGGTCCAGGAGGACGTGGGTTCGAGTCCCACCGGTCACCCCTCATTCGAGCCACTCGCTCTCCATCGTGCCCGCGGCGTGGATGCAGGTCATGCGCAGCCCCTCGCCCTCGGCGAGGAACCGGTGCGCAGTCCCGGCAGGGACGACCACGACGTCTCCCTCCGCGGCGGGCACCTGCTGGGACCCGACGGTGAAGAGCGCATTGCCCGATTCGACGACGAACACCTCGGCGTACGGGTGGCGGTGCAGGTCGTTGCCCTTGCCGGGCGGGTAGTCGACGAGAAAGAACGACACGCCGGCGCCGTGGCCGGATCCCTCGAACCGGTGCGTGGTGGGGCTGATCCGAAGCTGCTCGCCGGGAATCACCTGGCTGCTCATGCGCGACCTCCGTTCCGCTGGGCCAGCGATTCTACGGGCAGGCCGCGGCGCGGCGGGCCGGCCCGTCAGGGCGTGGGATCGGTGGTGCCGGGCGTCGTGCCGGGATCGGTCACGGTCTGTGTGCTGACGACTGTGACGGTGCGGGTCACCGTGGACGTGGAGCCCCCCAGCGTCACGGTGCTCGCTGGCGGCGCTTCACCGGCCACAGTGACCGTCCGCGTGCGCCGGAGCGCCCGGCGCCTCGCGTGCGTCCGCGGCTGGGCGTGCGCCTGCGCGGGGCCGACCGCGGGGAGCACGTCTGTCGGATGGCCGCCGGCCGCCATCACGCCGGCCAGCATGCCGAGCAGCAGGCAGGTGACGGCCGCTGTGACGAGCGCCGCCATGCGGCTGGCCCGTGTCCACGAGATCGATGGTGCCGCTCCCCGCTCGAGCATGACGGCGGCATACCCCCACGCACTCGCCATGACACTACGATCCGCACGGCGCGCCCGTAGCTCAGGGGATAGAGCAGTGGCCTTCGAAGCCACGTGTCGCAGGTTCGAATCCTGCCGGGCGCATCATCGCGCCTCGGGCTGTCCGTCCGAGGAACCGGGCGCCGCGGCGAGCTCACGCAGCAGGTCGTCGACGCGCCGGCCGATCTCGTCGCGGATCGCGCGGACGCGGTCGAGCGACTGGCCGCTTGGGTCGTCGAGCTCCCAGTCGATGGATCGCGTGCCGGGGATGTACGGGCACTCGTCACCGCAGCCCATCGTGACGACCAGGTCGGCCCACTCCATGTCGGCTCGATCGAGCAGGTGCGGCGTCCTTCCCGACAGGTCGATGCCGGCTTCGCGCATGACATCGACCACCTCGGGATGCACGTGCTGGGCGGGACGGCTGCCGGCCGAGCGGGCATCGTGGCGGCCGGCGGCGGCCTGCTCGAACAGGGCATGAGCCATCTGGCTTCGCCCGCCGTTCTGGATGCAGACGAACAGGACGTGGCTCACAGCGCTCCCGACAAGTGCGCGCCGGAGATGTGGCCGACCGCGTAGATCATGACCATGATCAGCAGATCGAAGCTGATCGCCTCGCCGACATGTCCGAGCGGCCGGTCACCGGCAGCTCTCCGCGGCCGGCCCGGCCGGCATCAGCAGCAGACGCCCTTCATCTCCACGACCGCGGCCAGCTTGCCGACGGCCTCCGGCCGCAGCGAGAAGTAGGCCCACCTGCCGCGCTGCTCGCGGTCGAGCAAGCCGGCGTCGGTCAGCTTCTTCAGATGGTGTGAGACCGTCGGCTGCGAGAGGCCGAGCGGCTCCACGAGGTTGCAGACGCAGACCGGCTCGCCACTCGTCGCCAGCACGTTGACGATCCGCACGCGGGCTGGGTCGGCCAGCGCCCTGAACACCTCCGCCGTGGCGGTCGCCTCCTCGTCGGAGAGGCTCGGCGCTGCAAGCGGGCCGCAGCAGGCAACCGGTTCGGCGGGATCGGTGATCGCGGGCTGGGGCGTCATATTGACGCTCGTGAATGTATCGAAGAGCATCGATCGGTGCAAGGACGGGTCGATAGGGTTGCCCGCGATGCGGAAGCCAGACGATCGAGCCGCGCCGAGCGACGTGTCGATCACGGCCGTGCTGGGTGTCGCCGTCATCTTCGCCGGCGCGGCGTATCCGGTCACCGCGGCGGCGCTGCGGTTCACGAGCCCCTCGGTGATCACGACCTCACGTGCGCTGGTCGGCGGCTTGATCATGCTGCCCGTGCTGCGATTCATGGGGGCCTCGCTGCCGCGAACGGCGCGAGGATGGGGCTGGGCAGCGGTGATCTCAGTCGGCAACGTCGTTCTTACGCTCGCGGGGATCGCCGAAGGCACCCGCCTCGCAGGCGCGGCGGTTGCGTCCGTGCTGCTCAACAGCGCCCCGTTCTTCGCTGCGCTGTTCGCGCGGGTTCTGCTGGGCGAGCGGCTCAAGCGCCGGCATGTTGCGGGGCTCGTCGTCGGCTTCGCCGGGATCCTGCTGATCGTCGGCTCGCCCAACGGCTCCGGCTCAGACGTCACGACCGGGATCGTGGTCTGCCTGGCAGGCGCGATCGGATGGGCGGCCGCCGGCCTGCTCATGCGCTACTTCAGCACGCGCGAGGCCGGCTTCGACGTGTACGGAGCAACGACCGCGCAGCTGCTCTGCGGCGGGCTGCTCGTCCTCCCCTATCTGGCCGCTTCGCGACCCACGCCGACGGACTGGTCATCGGCCGAGCTGTGGGCGTCGCTCATCTTCCTGACGCTCGGAGCGCAGCTGATCACGTATCTCGGCTTCTACGTCGCCCTCAGCCACTGGCCGAGCGCTCGCGTGTTCTCGTGGACGTTCCTGGCACCGGCCGTGGCGGTCGCAATCGGGGCCGCGCAGGGTGACCTGCCCGGCGCGGCGGCGAGTGCCGGGCTCGTCATCGTCATCCTGGGCGTCGCGCTGGTGAGTCGCAGTTGACGGATGGACGTTTGCGGTACGGGACGCTTTCCTGCCGGCTCAGCTGATGTCCCGCGGGGGCGGATCGCGACGAATTGCGCGCAAGACGTTCTTCGGCACCGGGGTACGCGTCATCGGGATGGCCGCCTGCGGCGCCTGCGTGAAGTCGAACGCGTTGTGGAGGTCGTACGCACTCGCGTCCCTCGCAGTGAGCGGCTGGAGCCCGAACGTGTGCTCCACGAATGCGTCGATGCTCGAGAGCGTGCCGTACCGGTCGTCGGTGTACGCCGGCTTGGCCCAGGGCGAGACGATCACGAACGGCAGCCGGATGGCAGCGCTGCCGTCGGGAGACCGCAGGTGATCGTAGAACCCGCCGTAATCGTCGTACGTGATGATGACGGCGGTCGAGCCCCATTCCGGCCCTTGCATGAGTGCGCTCATGACCTGTCCGACGTAGTTGTCGCCGTTCAGCATCGAATACCCGTTGTGCTGCGACAGCTTCGACGTCGGGGTCACCACCGAGAACTGCGGGAGCGTCCCGTTCGCTGCGTCCTGCAGGACATCGAAGAGCGGAACATTGTTCGCGTTCTGGCCGGTGTAGAGGCAGTCCGCGAACGTCGGGCAGATGGCCCAGCCGTATCCGCCGCTGGAGTAGCCCTGGGCGCCCATGCTCGGCAGCAGGGAGTAGAGCTTCCAGGACAGGCCCGCCGCGTCCAGCCGGTCCATGATCGTCGGCACCCACTGCACCGGGCTTGGCCGGTAGGGACCTGCACCGGATTGATCGGGAACGCACGAGGGCTGCATCTCGATCGGGGCGATCGGGGACGATCGCCACGGCGCGTCGAGACCGGAGTCGCACCCCCACCCGTTCAGGACGCCGGTTGTCCGAGTCGGGTTGTCGCCGGTGAAGCCGTCGAGCGTCCCACCGGTTGCCAGTTCGAGGTGGGAGCCCCAGCTCGGCACGCCGTCGGTCTCGTAGATGCGGTCCCCGACGACGAACTGCCGCGCCAGTCGAGCCAGGTTCGGGACGTCCCGGAACCGGTACTGGACATAGCAGGCGTAGTGGCTGGGCCTGCGACATCCGAGCACGCGGTTGAAGCCGTCCATCGCACCGCCGTGCCACGAGCGCCGGTGGGCACGCCCCTCGTGTCCGACGAACGCGACCCGATCGGACGGCTCGCGCAGCGGGACCACCCGGCCGCTTCGAATGCGGCCCGTGACGGCGCCCCGGCAGCGGCCGGTTCTGTAACACCAGCGGCCGAACAGGTTGTCGAAGCTGTGATTCTCCTGGAGGATGACGACGATGTGCTTGATCGGGCTCGGTGAAGGTGCCGCGGCCGCCGGCGCGACGGCCGGCGATGCGACGGCCGCCACGAGGGCGGCAATCAGCCCCAGGGCCCGCCCGCCGGGGGCATACCGGTTGCCGCGGGCGCACCCTGGCGCGCTATCGTCGTGCCCCGACGAGCGCGCGGAACGAGTGGGAAGCACTCGGCGAGCGTACTCCCTTCGGTGAACCGCCGCGGTGATCGGCCACCCGCTCCGGGGTACCCTCGCCTTCACCACCGCGACCCACGGACGCCGACGATCGGAGGACCGATGCACCTGACGCGCAACAGCCTCGACACGGGCCGGGGCTCCGGCGACTGGTTCACCGGCGACGTCTACATCGACACGGTGGCCGCACCGGCCGGCCCATCCCAGCTCGCGGCCGCCAGCGTCCACTTCACACCCGGTGCGCGCACGGCCTGGCACACCCACCCCAACGGGCAGACGATCTTCGTGCTCGAGGGGATCGGGCTCGCGCAGCGCCGCGGCGGGCCGGTCGAGGTGATCCGGCCGGGCGACCGCGTCTTCTTCGAGCCGGGAGAGGACCACTGGCACGGCGCGGCGGCGACGCGGTTCATGGCCCACCTTGCGATGCAGCAGGCCGACGCCGACGGCACGATGGTCGTCTGGGGCGAGCACGTCACCGACGACGAGTACGGGCAGGCCCCGCCGCTCGCGGAGTGACCGTCGCCCACATACGGGAGTTCGCCGATGCCCGCCCGCCGCGGCGGTGCGACGCTCCAGGGTGAAGGAGGTGATCACATGTCGACCTATCCACACCCATATCCCGTGCGTGTCGAGGGCCGGCTCGATCCCGGGCTCTCGCGCGGCCTCTGGCTCGTCAAGTGGCTGCTCGCGATCCCGCATCTGATCGTCCTGGCCGTCCTGTGGATCGGCTTCGTGCTGGCGAGCATCGGGGCGTTCTTGGCGATCCTGTTCACCACTCGCTATCCGCGAGCGCTGTTCGATTACAACGTCGGCGTCCTTCGCTGGACGTGGCGCGTGGGCTTCTATGCCTTCAATGCCAACGGCACGGATCGCTACCCGCCGTTCACGCTGCGCGAGACGGACTATCCGGCGACGTTCGACGTCGCATATCCGGAGCAGCTGTCCCGCGGGCTGGTGCTGGTCAAATGGTGGCTGCTCGCCATTCCGCACTACCTGATCGTGGCCGCGTTCCTCGGCAGCGTCTGGTACGGAATGCACTTCGGCGGCGCGGTATCGATCCTCGTGCTCGTCGCCGTGGTGGCCCTGCTCTTCACGGGCCGCTACCCGAAGGGCATCTTCGACCTCGTGCTCGGCATGAACCGCTGGGCGCTTCGCGTCGCCGCCTACGCCGCGCTGATGACGGACGAGTATCCGCCGTTCCGGCTCGACATGGGCCCGACCGAGCCCGAGCTGCCGGCCGAGTGACCCACGGCCGGTGAGAAAAAGGTGCCTGGCACTTTTTTCTCACCGGCCCCCGCCGCGCCCCCGGCCCGCGGCATGTCGGCCGGGCGCGCGGCGGCTCCCCCAGGGCCGCTCCCCCTCTGCGTCAGCGCAGAATCAGCACGTCGTGCGAGGTGTTCTCGCTGGTGGTCGTGCTCACCAGCTCACCGCGGGCCTCGTCGAACCGGCCCGTTCCCCCGGTCACAGCGATGTGGTCGGTCGCGTTGGCGGACTCGTCCGCGCGGATCACCGCCTGCAGCGTGATCGTGCCGCCGCGCAGCTTGATCGCGCCCTCGCACAGCAGGTTGCCGTGCAGCACCAGCGTGCACTTCGCATCGAGCCGGCCGATGCGGACGTGCTGCCGGTTGACCAGCTTGGCGCTGAAGATGAACTCGTCGCCGGGCGCGCCGTTCTTGGTATGCGAGATGTTCACGAACTTTGCGCCGGTGTCGATCTCGTTGAACACCAGCCGCTCTGGGCCGCCGCTTCCACCGGCACGCGCCAGCGACACGCCGCCCACCGCCGCAGCGATCAGCGCCACGACCACGGCCGTGAGCGCGATGCGTCGCACTGTCCCCTGAATCAGTCTCATCCCCTGGAGCTCCTTCGTCGTCGGGTTGCCGCGCGTTGAACTGTTGCCCGGACCTCGGGGATGTCAAGACCTCCCGCGAAAGAAAGTCGTCTATACCGCCAATAATTCGCGCGACGGACGCCGCTCGACGGTGACGGCCTGCAGACCGCCTCGCGGGCGCAGCGTGAAGCGGGCGTCGATGGCGGGCGCCGCGGGCGAGAGCACGACCTCCCAGCGTTGCGCGAGCGTCGCCAGGATCAGCACGCCCTCGAGCATCGCGAACCGCTCACCGATGCACATGCGAGATCCCGCCGCGAACGGGAAGTAGCTGCCGGGCGGCGGCAGGGCCGCGCCGTCGAGCCACCGCTCGGGGCGGAAGCGCTCCGGCTCGTCGAAGTACTCGGCGCACCGGTGGACGACCCACTGGCTGGTGATAACCGTGCCGCCCTTGGGCACCGCGTACGCGCCGAGCTGGTAGGGCTCGGTCGTGATGCGCGCCAGCGCCCACACCGGCGGATACAGCCGCAGCGCCTCGCGGAACACCGCCTGGGTGTAGGGCAGGCGTGCGTAGACGCGCCCACTGGGCGGACGGCCGGCGAGCACATCGTCCAGCTCAGCCCGCATCCGCCTCGCCGCGGCGGGGTGCTGCGCCAGCAGCAGCCACGTCCACGTCAGCGCCTGCGCGGTCGTCTCGTGCCCGGCCAGCATCAGGGTGACCGCCTCGTCGCGGATCTCCTCGTCGTCGAGCAGCCGCCGGCCCTCATCGTCGCGCAATGCCAGCAGATGGTCGAGCAGCCCCGGCGGGTCGGCCGGGCGGTCGCGCCGCTCCTCGATCGTTCGCGCGATCATCGCGTCGATGTCCTGCTTCGCCGCGTTGAACCGCCGCGTCGCGGGCAGCGGGGCGCGCCACAGCAGCTCGGCCCCCGGCAGCAGGAAGCGATGGAACACGCGCATGCCGGCCTCCAGCACCTCGCGTATCTCGGGCGCGCCCGATTCGACGTCCGCCGCGAAGATCGTGCGCCCCACGATGTCGAGCGCGAGCCGCATCATCTCGGCGTTCACGTCCACCGCCTCGCGGTCGCGCCAGCGCGCCGCCGTCCGCCCGGCGGCCGTGACCATCTCGTCGCCGTAGCGGTCGATCATCGACGAGTGGAAGATCGGCTGGATCAGGCGCCGGCGCCGGAGGTGGTCGGCGCCCTCACTGGTCAGAAGGCCGTCTCCGAGCAGCCGCTTCGCCGCCCGCAGCGCGCGTCCCTTGACGAACACCGCGTGGTCGTCGACCAGCATGCGGCGGATCAGCGGCGCGTCGGTGACGAAGTAGAAGTCGTGGCCGGCGGGGAACCGCACGAACGCCACAGCTCCGTAGCGGGCGCGGAGCGACGCCATCATGCCGAGCGGGTCGTGCAGGTAGCGCGCGAAGCTGACCCACGCCGGCTCGCGCGGCCCCGGAGGCACGGTGGTCGCCATGGCCGGATCTTCGCAGACCTATCGCGCGCGGTACGTGCGCCAGGCGGCCAGCACCTCGCGTGACCCGAGGATGGAGACGAGGATCGAGAGCCCCGCCGATGCCAGGCAGAGCGCGCAGAAGTGGCCGACGACGAACGCCTGCATCATGATCAGCCCGATGCTCACCACGGCGCCGGCCGCCAGCAGCACGCCGAACAGCAGGACGACCACCGGCCGCGTCCGCCAGCGGTCCTCGCCGCCGATCAGGTCGAGCACGATCTCGGCCACGTAGTTGAGCGTGCCGAGCAGCGCATCGGGCACGGGCAGGGATTTCGAGAACGACGAGAACAGCACCGCGTGGCTCGACGACTCGCCGAACACCGGGTCCCAGACCGAGCCGATCAGCTTCAGCTGATAGCACGCCAGGTAGGCCGAGATCGCTGCGCCGGCCGCCGCGATCGCCGCCAGCAGGACGCGTTCCCGCCATGCGGACGGGTTGTGCGCGAATCGCGGTGGTGAGGTCGCAGCGGTGGTCATGCCGGAGACCTACCCGCGGCCGTGATCGCGCGAACTGTGACGCCGCATTCATGAATATCGTGGCTATTTGCGCATCCCCCGTTCGGGTGTAGTCTGAATCCGGGGGGTGGTCTGCGGCTGTCGTGGGCATCCCGCGGTTAACGGTTTTGATGGCAGGGCACACGACATCCACCCGATCGCTGCGCCGGCGCATGCTCGCCGGGCTTGCGACCGCTGTGGTCGCTCTGCTGGCCGTCTCCGACGCGTTTGGCGCGTCCGCGCCGCTCTCGGGCAGTGTCTCGGCGGGTGGCGCAGTCGACACGACGTCGTTCAACGTCTCGTCGCCCGGCACCATCTCTGCGACGATCCAGTGGTCGACCTCCTCCGCGGTGCTCACGCTCGCGCTGGTCGACCCGACCGGCGCGCAGGTCAAGCTCGACGCGACCACCCACAACCCGAAGACGGTCACCTTCGACGCCACCACCACCGGCACGTGGAAGGTGCGCGTCAAGGCGAAGAGCGGGAGCTCGAGCTTTACCGGATCTGTGACGTACCCGGGCGTGTCGAAGCCGTCGTACGCCGGGCAGGTCGGAGGCGGTCTTTCCGGCCATGCGGAGATCTACCCATCCGGCCTGGACGTGGGCCCCGACGGCACGGTGTACGTCGCCGATACGGGCAACGATCAGGTCAAGGCCTATGCGCCGAACGGCGCCGTGGCCTGGACGCTCGGGTCGCGGGGAACGCGCGCCGTCGGCAACTTTTCGAATCCGCGCGACATCACGTACCTCGGCGGCAAGTTGTACGTGGACGACACGGGCAACAACCGGGTGCAGGTCGTCGACGTGGTCACGAGGGCGGTCACGGCCTGGACGTACAAGTTGCCCTCGACGCTCGGCATCACGGCCGGCAAGGACGCCAACGGCAACAACATCATCCTCGTCAGCGAAGATCAGGCGAACCAGATCGCGGTGTTCGACACATCGGGCACCTTCAGGTGCGCTATCCAGGTACCGGCGGTGGCCGGAAAAACGGCCCTGCCGCGCGATGCCGCGACGAACGCGAACGGCAATGTGTACGTCGCCGCCTACCAGCAGGATCTGGTCGTCGAGTTCGGAGCCGTGAACGGCACCACCTGTCCCAGCGCGGTGATCCGCTCCTGGGGCGGCCACGGCTCGACCAACACGCAGTTCCTGCGCCCCTACGGCGTCGCGGTGGACGCGGGCGGGAACGTCTACGTGGCGGACTCCGACAACGAGCGGATCCAGGAGTTCACCGGCACCGGCACGTACGTCGCCACGTTCGGCGGCAAGGTCGCCGACGGCGGCAACTTCCAGCAGCTGCGCCGCGTGGCGCTCCTGAACGGCCGCGTCTACGGCGCCGACCTGTGGGACTTCCACATCGACCGCTTCACCTCGGCGACGCTGCAACCCGCTCAGGTGTTCGGCGACAAGCCGCCCGCGGACGGGTTCTTCAACGAGCCGTCCGGCATAACGTTTGACAGTGCAGGCAACATGTATGTCGCCGATGCGGTGAATCAGCGGATGCAGGAGTTCGATCCGGGGTCGGCCGGCGATGCGTGGACATTCGCGAACACGTTTGGTGCGCGCGGCTGGGGCAACGGCGACCTCAGTGGCTTCAACTGGCCGCGAGACATCAGCTATGCGCCCGGGACGAACACGCTCTGGGCCGCGGACACGAAGAACAACCGGCTGCTGCAGTTCACGACGGCGGGCGCGTCGGCGGGCAACTCCGTGATCATCGGGGGAGCTCTCACGTGGCCCTACGCTGTCGATGCGAGCACGAACAAGCTGCTCGTCGCGGACACGTTCGCGAACAAGGTCGAGAGCCGAAACGCCGACGGATCGACCAACTGGTCGGACACGACGGCCGGCGGGATTGCATTCAAGAACCCGTACGACGTGACGGTAGACAGCGGCATTGCGTACATCGCCGACGCCGGCAACAAGCGCATCGTCGAGCTGAACGCGAACACGGGCACGTACATCACCTCGTTCGGTGCAGGGAACCTGCACTCGCCACAGGGCGTCGCGGTCGATCCGACCAGCGGCAGCATCTGGGTGGCCGACACGAGCTTCAACAAGCTGGTCGAGTTCACATCGACCGGGCAGTTCATCCAGACGGTGGGCGCGGCAGGATCGGGCAACCTGCAGTTCAACCACCCGGCGCACCTCGACGTGCATGTCGACTCGACCGGGCACGCGTACCT
>DASWRM010000077.1 GCA_036403155.1 Gaiellales bacterium
ACCCGCCCGGGCGCGACGCCGCCGACCCGAACGGGGAGTGGGCGAAGGTGAAGAACCGCGACCCGGCGCATGCGGTGGGGCTCGGCCACTGGTGGCTGCGCGACTCTGCCCTCCGCCGCTACACCTTCCCACCCGGCACGACGGTGCCGCCCGGCGGCAGCGTGACCCTCTACGTCGGCCGCGGCTCGAACACGGCGAGCGACTTCTTCTGGGGCTACCGAAAGGCCATCTTCGACAACGAGGACGAGCACGGCACCGGCGACGGCGCGTACCTGTTCGACCCCGACGGCGACCTGCGCGCCTCGATGATCTACCCGTGCGCCTACCGCTGCCTCGACCCCCTCAAGCACAAGGTGAAAGTCGGTGTCCACCCGAGCGGGCACGAGTATCTGACGGTTCGCAACCTCGCGGGCAAGGGCGTGACCCTCGAGGGCCACCGGCTCGCGACCGGGTCGTACGCGTATGCGTTCCCCGCCGGGACGGTCCTCCGGCGAGGCGACGTCCTGCGGGTCGACGTGAAGGGCGACCCCGCCGAGGACCAGCGCCTGCACAAGCACTGGGGCCTCCACAGGCTCATCCTCGACAACGGCGGCGGAGTGGCGCGCGTCTCGACGTACAACGACATCGTGCTCGCGTGCAGGGCCTGGGGCTACGGCTCCTGCCACAAGTAGGCGGCGGTAGCCTCCAGCGCTGATCCGCATGACCGCGCTCACGCTCCACGTCCTGCCGCCCTCGCACCCGTGCATGACGGCTGAGGCCGCGCTGCGCCTCAAGGGACTCGAGTACGAGAAGGTCGCCCTGAACTGGCCGCACACCGAGCAGATGGAGCAGCTGTACGGCTCCGGCAACACCACCGTCCCCGGGCTCACGATCGACGACCAGCGCGTGCACGGGTCGCGCGCCATCCTCGACCGCCTGGAGCAGCTGGTGGCCGATCCGCCGCTCTACCCGGAGCCGATCGCCGACGCTGTTCGCGAGGCCGAGCGCTGGGGCGACGCCGAGCTGCAGGACCTCGGCCGGCGGCTGCCGTGGGGCGCGCTCCACTTCCGGCCCGAGGCGATGGGGACGTTCGGGGGCGCGAAGCCGCTCGACCCGCCTGGCACGGACTACGCGATCCGCGTCCTACGCGCGATGTGGAAGTACCACCGCATCTCGGCAGAGCGGCTGGCCGATGACCTGGCCGGCCTGCCGGCGAGGCTCGACCACATCGACGAGCTCGCGCGGGAGGGCATCATCGGCGGCGACGAGCCAAATGCCGCCGACCTCCAGATCGGCGCCACGCTGCGGGTGCTGCTCCCCGTGGGCGACCTGCGACCGCTGATCGAGGGCCGTGCCGCCGAGGACGTGGCGCGGCGCTGGTTCCCGGACTACGCGGGCGACGTGCCGGCGGGCGCGTTCCCGGACGGCTGGGTGCCGGCCCGAGGCTGAGAGCGCCGCTCGCGTGCCTGCTTGAAGGTCACGAGCCGGCCGGTCTCCTCGTCCCACAGCTTGAGCCGCACGGCCCTCATCCCGTCCCAGAGGGTGAGCACGGGCACGGTCTCGAAGATGTCGCTGGCGTCGTGGGCGCGCTGGAGGTAGTAGTTCGGAATCCGCGCGCTGAGGTGGTGCACGTGGTGCAGGCCGATGTTGCCGGTGAAGTACTGGAGCACCTTCGGCAGCTTCAGGTACGAGCTGCCGCGCAGGGCCGCCTCGGCGTAGCTCCAGGTGCCCGTGTTCTCCCAGTAGGCGTCCTCGAACTGATGCTGGACGTAGAAGAGGAACACGCCCGCCGCACCGGCGAGCCAGGCGGTCGGGAGCTGTACGAGCACGAACGCCTGCCAGCCCATCGCCCAGCACAGCGAGCCGACCATCGCGAAGACCGCGAGGTTCGTCAGGTGCACGCTGTTCTTGATGCGGCCGCGCTCGGAGCGCTTCACGAGCCGCGGCTGGATCACGAGCGCCCAGATCGG